>NZ_KV815604.1:0-35942 GCF_001814285.1 Enterococcus sp. HMSC076E04
TCTTGAAGCTGACCACTTCTGTCACAACCTCTTTCTTTATTTATTGCTGAAAATAGGTGGTCAATGCTTGTGTCAAACTTGCAGCGATCTGCTGCTGATAACTGTCTGTTACTAATTCCTCTAAATCACCATCATTATTCATATAACCCATCTCGATTAAAATAGAAGGTTGAAGATTTTCTCGAAGAACTTGATAGTTCCCAGTGGAGATTCCTCTTGAATCCAGAGGCAGATCAGTGAAGGAATCAGCGATTGTTTGTGCTAATGTTTCCTCTTGTCCATAGTAATAATATGTCGTGATCCCAGTTGCTTCATTCGCATATTCCGTAGAGTCTGCATGTAAGCTGATAAAGACATCTGCCTTTTTTTCTTCACTGTAGTCGCATATATCTCCAAGCTGTACTAATTCATCTGTAGTATGGGTCAAATAAACCGTTGCTCCAGCATCCTCTAGCGCCTTTTTTACTTTTATGGCTGTACTTAATGTTATATCTTTTTCTTCTGTTTGTTCATCATTGCTTAATGCCCCAGTATCATTTCCGCCATGCCCAGGATCTAATACAATCACTGCATCAGATAGCTCTTCCGGTTTTGTTTGTATATTCTTTGTGACTTTGGTTCCATCTTCGAGGGCTAAATATCCAGTATAGCCATCATTTGTCTTGATCTGATAAGCATTTTTTGTTTCAGAAAGAAACTCCGCCAGCTCTCCGCCGTTTATAGTTGCAAGTGGGGTAGTTAGCGAGTCATCTGTATATAGTGTACGGTCATTTTTTCCGATTTTGATTAATGTCTCTTGTTCTGTATCATCAAATGATTCCTTTGTCTTTGTAACCGTACTGTTCGTACTGCTGACCGTTTGTTCAACTATCTTTTTTTGACCAAAAACATCTATTTGAAAACAGATAATAATGATAATGATTGCAAATACAAAAGCTCCAATTATTTTTTTCATTCTTGACTCTCACCTCGTAGATCCAGACTAAGGGTCAAAACTTAAAATCAGCTTAAGTACGCAAAAAAGGGGCTGTAAAAGATATAACCGTAGAAAATAACATTACTGCTAAAATGATTTTTTTCATTTTTGGCATATCCTGAAATCTCCTTTTGACTATTCGTGGTGATTCATCTACCCAATAAATAGTTTCCTTCATTCTACAAACAATTAATTTCTTCGTTATTAAATTAAAACACTTCCTGGAACACCGACATAATAAATAAAAATATACCCTGATAATCATGAGAGAATAACAAATTTGTATTTATGAAAAACTACCTATATAAAAAAAACAAGATATAACGATCTTCGTCATATCTTGCTTCTTCACCTAACTATTTTTCTCCCTATATAACAGCTTTACGCTTCTCCTAATACACCATTCAAATATAAATCGATCAATTGCGCCACATTTAGCGGTTCTTCCACAGGTCTTTTCGACCGAGTGATGTAAGGTGCTAACACTAAGAAAAAATGCCTTGCTGCGATTTCTTTTGAAATCCCATTTCTTAGCACAGATTGGTTTGCTGAAAAGATTTCTTCAAAAGGTTCACGATAATTTTTCTTCCATAGAAAGAAAAGATGATCTCTTGTTTCCTTTGAAAGATTGCTTTCAAGATCGTGAAGCATCAGAAACAAATCGACCAGATGTGTCTCAATCAAAAACTGCGCCATTTTTGTCAAGGTTACTTGAAATCCCGTTTCGCTTGTTTGAACGATTTCTCTCAAAGCTTTTCCAACATCTTTTAAGTGGTTTTCTAAAACTGCCGTATATAGTTTTTCTTTATCACCGAAATAATGATAGAGATTGGGTTGGGTGATCCCAACTTTTTGTGCGATCTCTCTTGTTGAAGTGCCGAGATATCCCTTGGACATAAACAAGTCAGTCGCTTCTTTCAAAATTTTTTGCTGTGTATCTTTGTTGTATCGATGGACCATTTTTCCACCTGCTTTTTGGTTATTCTTTTTCTTTCAATACACCATCTTCCATCATAAATATTCTATCGCATTTGTCAATCAGCCGTGTATCGTGAGTAACCATGATCGTTGCTTTATTTTTGTCTTTTGATTCTTTTGCCAAGATATCGACTACTTCTCGTGCCTTTTCTGAATCCAAACTAGCAGTTGGTTCATCTGCTAGAATAATGGACGGATCATTGTACAATGCACGAGCGATTGCGACCCTTTGCCGTTCTCCACCAGATAGTTCTTCTGGATACTTGTTGATCAACTTATCCACGCCAAGCTGCTCAAATAATTCTTTTGCTTCTTTTTGACGATGTTCATGTTTGATCTTATCTACTAATAATAACTGCTTTTTTACTGTCAGAAAAGGAACCAGATTGGAAGCTTGCAAAATAAAGCCAATTTCTTTAAAACGTAGTTTAACGCGTTCACTTTCTTTTTGATTACTGAATTCTTGATCATTGATAAATACAGAGCCACTGCTAGGCGTCTGCAATCCGCCTGCCAAAGTCAAAAAAGTACTTTTACCTGAACCAGAAGGACCGATGATTGCAACAAATTCCCCTTTATCGATACTCATGGTTGTTTCTTTCAATGCTTTAACTACTTGGTCGCCATCTTGGAAACTTTTTTCTACTTCTTTAAATTCTATTGCTTTCATGCTCTTCCTCCTTCTTATCCAATTGCCTTCAACGGATCGATTTTTACGATTGTCCGAACAGAAAATAGTGCGCCTAACACAGCTACTACCAGCATCAACAAGCTAATGACGCCAAAAAACAGCCAATTGCTTTGGAATGGAACCGCATCAGGTAGAACAAGGGATGTTCCCACTGTTCCTAATAGACCAAGAAGAATACCAACAAATGATAAAATGAATGTTTGTGCCACTACAGAACGCGCAATAAATCCTCCTGTGATCCCTTGTGCTTTCATTACACCAAAGATATTAATCTTTTGCATCGTCAGTACATAAATGAAAATCCCGATCACAATAGCCGCAATAACGATCAAAAATCCGATCATAAATCCAAAAGTCAATACTTGCGCATTATATCCAGGTAATTCATTGATGAATTTAGAAATTTTGATCTGTTCTAAATCTTCAGGTAAATTACTGATTTTACCTCTGACAACTATTGCGTTAATCCGTGCATTTTCACTTGTATCTTCTTTTTCGAAGCGGATCTCTTGGTAAGCATTGATGGTTGTATAGAGAACTGGTGAGACATTGAATTTGGCATGATCCGTAAAGCCAGTTAGTTTAAACGTCTTGTCACTACCAGATAACTTAACTGTATCTCCTACGGCTAGACCATATTCTTCTTTCAAACTAATATCGCCTACTGCCTCATCATCGTTATCAAAAGCTTTTCCTTCAACAAGATTGGGCATGATGAATTGATTTTTATCGATACCGAAGAAGCTAACATTGATTTTTCCTTCTTCTGTACTGTCTTTACTAGTCACGACTCCAGGTGTCTGGGCAAGATACGCCACTTTCCCACCTTCGACTTCTTCTGCTATCTTCTTAGTAATCATGGACATCCCTAGATTTGAATTTGCATCTTTCGAAAGCACAATCGAATCTGCCTCCCACTTGTCGACTGCTGTTCGATTATCTTGAGCTAAGCCATAAGCTAACCCAGTCAAAAAAATACCAGGTAGGCGATCAAAAACATCACCCCTGCAACTAACGCATAACGTAACTTTGAATGCATAATTTCATTTAATGCTAAAAACATTTAACTCCTCCTCCTGAAATAATCATTTTATACAACAATTTTATCACTTGATAAATTTTTGGCGAATATTATGCTCAAAAAATTCTTCCGCTATTTCATTATATGAATTTTTTATTCTCGATTGATTAATATTTATTATATCCCCACACAATAAAAGACCGTGATATTTCTCACAGTCTTTTATCTACTCTATTGCTATTTGCTCTCTTAGCTAGTACTTTAAAAGCTAACTCATTGAGGTAGTGAAAACGAGAGGTGTATTCAGACAGAAATCCAAAATCCTCAACTGCTAGCTGTGGAATCGTAGTTTTGTGTTTCACGATATCCGCAAGCAGGTTCAAATCTGATAATAAGAATTCTTGGCTTATCAGCTGTCCGCCAATTATTTCTAATGTATCCGGATGGTAGATCAGCTTTGCATTTACTGTTTTGTTTTCTTCATCGTATTGTGGAAATAGATCAAATTCTCCTGAACACGAACCGGTATTTTGTTCCAAGAATGGCGCTTCATCTTCTGTCAGCCCTACAGTTCCTAAAAAGTAGTCTATAATGACTGCTGCTGTTATCTTTTGTCTGAGGTCGTAAGCGGTTGGCTGACCACTCAAAGTTAGCGCTACTGCTCTTGCCATATGTACAGCTCGAGTAACTAAAGGTAAAAAGAGATGCCGTTTATTTTTGTCAAAACTGACTGGGACGATATCTCCAATCGCATAGATGTCCGGATCACTTGTCTGTAGATATTCATTGACTATCACAGTCTCATCCTCATACAAAGCCACTTTTTCTTTTAACAATGTCGTATTAGGACGAGTTTGGGCAGAAAAAATGACCATATCTGCCTTTATTGCTTGAGATAGAAGTTGTACGGATACTACTTTCTCTTCTGATTTTTTCCAATCGATCAAGAATTCATTTGGATAAAAATTGATTTGCTTAGTTTGCAGCTGATTTTGAAAACTGTTGATCATATCCTTATCGAAATATCTTGATAAAACATTCGGCATATAATCAACTAGATGAATAATGTATCCTTTATTTCTCAAAGCATCTGCTAATTCCAATCCAATATAACCAGCACCGAAGATCACTACTTCTTTTGCTTCTTTTAAAGCGGCAAGTACTTGTTTAGATTGCACTAGATTTTTATAGGTGTAGACATTTTCAGCTTCAATTTGTTTATACAAGGTGACAGGAGAGGAACCTGTTGCTACGATTAATTTATCATAGGTTATGGTCTCGTTTTTTCCTTCTTTGGATGCGAGGATGAGCTGATGTTTGTCTGGATCAAGTTCAGTTACTCTCCATTCGGTGATCAGTTTTGCCCCACTTTCTTGAAGAGTCCGCATGTTATGGGCAACTTCAGCTAAACTACGTATCTTTCCTTTTAAATAAAGGTTGATTCCATTTGAAACATAGCCTAGTCCATCTTTATGATCTTCATCGATCAGTAAAACTTCTGCTTTCGGTTGAAGTTTTCTTAGATTTAGGGCAGCTGTGATGCCTGCATGGGAAGCACCAATGATCACGATTTTCATGTTTTATTCATCCTTAAATTCAATTTTTCTAAATAACATTCTTTTAAAAATTGGTTCAAATAGGGGAAATCATAATTATATTCGTTGCTAGTGAATACAAAAACTTTAGCGGACTTCTGTGACGGGTACTCTTTCAATTGGCTAGTCAAAATGATATCATACTGCTTTTCTTTCTCGTATTCGACTAAATCATATTTGATCGTATTCAGCAATTGTTCCTGGATGATTTCTTTCACGATATCCGCCATTAGCCTTTCATAAGGAAGATCATAAGCAATTTGCAGACGTAATTCTAACTGCTTGATCAGCGTCCGCAAAATAGATGCATAGCGAGCAAATAATTCAAAGCGGGCATTTTCCTCGTCTACTTCAGTAAAATCAACAATAGCAAATGTTTGTCTGACCAATCTTTCACATAAAACCAGGAATTGTTTATCTTCTACTTCAGTTAACCGCTGTTTTAATCCTTCTTGGCCAAAAATATTCATCCATCCTCTAAAATAGGCAAAATGAGCGTGATTTTGCATCACTGTCAACGCAATCTTTTGCGAAATCTCTTCTGGAAAAACATAAAAAGAGAAATATTCTTCTATCGATTGTTTAAACGTTCGATTCAATTGAGCTACTACGTCGTCTTTGTATTTTTCGCTTATCAAAAACTCCTGGACATGCGAGTTATGTGTATCTAATGTAAAGTTACTGATCATGAAAAGATAAAAAACCAACGTTTCATTTTGATTCCAAGGAAAGGCATATTGAAAGAAGTAACGGGTCAAAAATGTATGGAGGTCCAATAAAAATTGTGTCGTTTGAAACAATCCAACAGGAAGATTGCTATAATCTGGTTTGGATTTTTTCGTACAGCGCATTCGCTTCTTCATAATGGAAAGCCATATTTCAAATTTCAATCGTCCTTCTTCTGTAATAGCAAAACTAAACTCTTTTTGCAGCAGATCTAAAAAAGTGTTTCCTGATAAATCACTGTATTCTTTTTTGTTTTCAAGATAAGGACGTCCAAACCAAAATAATTGGAAATAAAAATAACAAATTTGACTTTCTGGACCGGTCAGCCGCCCGCTTTTTATTTTCAGATGAAACTCATTTAAAGAATCATTTAATTCCTTCACTCTGCGAGACAAAGTAGCCGAACTGATATTAAGTTCCATGACAAGTTTCTGCCGATCAAATGAGCCATTTTCCAACAGATAAAGAAGTATCTGATATTTTGTAGAATAGCGCAAGTAGCAATGATAATAAACATCGACTGCTGCTATATTTCCATGTCTGATTAATAAAATATTCCCTTCTTGGATAACAATTTCCAATTGTTTGATATTTTCCAAGTTAGCTTGTAAATAAAACAGATCTTCTTTCAAGGTAGCCCGATCAACTGATAAGCGGGTAAGTACGTTATTAACGGAAATCTCTCCTTTTTCCTCTAATAAAAGTTGGAAAAGTTTGATTTGCCGTTGTTCATTTTTTTCAAGCAAACTGAAAAGTTCCAAGTCCACTCCTCCAAGCATTTCTGATTTTAACAGCAGAAGTTTCCTTCTCATCCTTGAAAAAGAGGATCTGTGACAGTTATCACAGATCCATACAAATTCTAATCACTTAGCTGGTTGGCCCAGCTGTCAGTTCCCATGTGACCATGCCTTGATACGTTGCGCCAGGTTGAGCATTCGTACTGCTATTTACCTCTAAGAGTAAACCATCGGTATCGGGAAAGTCAACGAGAACCTCTCCTTTAGCTGTTCCATCACTCTCATAAATCAACGTGTTTTGACCTTGCTGAATCAATTGTTTTGATCCAGAATGATTGAAGTATAATTTTGTTCCGCTTAATTCTTGACCTTGATCATTCTTAAATAAAGAAGTCAATGTCCCTGTCAGTTGCCAAGGAGACGTGCTTGGAAGCCGAGTATCCCGCACATCAAAAGAAAAATCGCCTTTTGCTTCATAATAACTTGTCTTCAACGGTTTGGGGAGATCGTTACCAAATGTAAAATCATCTGGTACATTAACTAATGTTAATTCTTGTTTGGGGACAAGAATTGTTTTAGCAGATGTTTGGACAACTGGGTTAGGAAGCTTAGCACCATCTGCTAATGTAATATTGCTGGAAAGTACAGCTGCCTTTGTCAGTATGCTGACGGATTGTACAGAAGTATCTACAGTATTTAATTGATAGTTGTAAGTAAGATGAATGGTATCGCCGACTTTGCTCAATAAATCTGCTGGGACAGATACTCCTTGTTGAATGCCGGTATCTGCGATAGTTGTACCATTTAATTTTAAGGAACCATTGATATAAGTAGTATTTTCAGGAAGTGAGATCGTGATTTTTTTGTCGGTTATCGCATCCCCAGATTTTGTTAACGTGAAGTTCACATTTTCTTGAATCGTATCTCCTGATAGAGCAGACAGGGGATCTCCTGTCTCAGGTTGTCTGCTAAGGTTTTTTAGCTGACTATCTGCACTCACAGATGGAAAATTAGCCACTGTTATTTGAGGAAGAGTGGTGATTCTAGCTTGTTCAGACTGCCATTTGTACGCAAAAGACGGATACATGTTAGTAAGTACATCGTCCACCAAGCGATAATCAAAATAATATTGCCCTGAAGCCAATGCAGGTAGTGTAGAAGTAGCTGTATTTACACCCCCGTTATTTGATTGGATCGTTTGGAAAAGTTGATCTGTCCATCCTGTCGCTAATTTTTGGGTTCCTTTCGAATAAAGCCTGTAATGGATCGAACCCTTTTTTAGTTCAGTTGCTGACCAATTGGCCGTGACTTGGTACGATGCAGAAGAAAGGAGCTTTCCCCACTGACTATCGGCTGTTAAGTTTGTTGGTAAAACCGTTCCGTCTAGCTTGTACTGCTCCAATACCTTTAAAGCAACAGGAGAAAGCAATCCGCCTTGCGCATCTTTCCCACTGTACACGATATTGGCTGTCTGATTCAATCCACTTGTGCTTGCTGGAGTATGAGTCAGTATTGCTCCTTGTGTAACGTTTTTTCCTGTAAAATAGTTGACTACGCGATCAAAGCGACTAAATGGCAACTGATCAAAACGTCCTTCAGTCAGCCCCATCGTCAATGTCCGACTATTGGTAGAGCCTGGAAGGTTCTGGTTATTTCCATCCACGTATTCTGTGGTATCAGCAAATGTATTATATTTTCCTGTTGAATCACTTGTTGAGATGTAACTATTCCACGTATTTATCTCTGCACTTGCAGAAAATGCATATGCTCCTGGATTCAAGTTTCCGCCAGTTAATTTAGGATAAAATCTACCTGCAGCTGGAGCTAAAATCGAATTGAACATACGATCTTGGATAATATTATTCGAATCATAAAAATCAACAGAAAAAACGGCCTTTTTAGACATAGAAGGTTGTAATTTACCCTTGGTCAAAATTTTGTTTGGACTCGTATCATATTTATCTCCGTTTTCTGTCATCTTCGCGACATTAGCTGTAACATCAAATTGAAGCGGGATATCGTCCACGTTGAATTCTCCTCGCGTAATAATAGCAATAATATCTGCCAATAGAGTATTTGTATCCCACTACCCCATCCCAAAACGCAAGGTATGGCTTCCTGCTGATAATAAACTTCCGCTAGTAACCTTGATGGGGGCACCGGCAATATACAAGTAGGCGTTGTTCCAGTCAATTGCTTTTAATACATCACTGCTTGATACATGTTCCGGCAAATTGATGATCGCCACAAATGCAAATCCTTGTGCAGTGATATTCACCAAATCAAGTACATTTGTTAGTTTCACATGGCTTTCCCAATGAAAACGGACCGTGCCACCTTTCCAAGAATCATTTGAACCATCGTTCAAATAAGTAGCAGTCAATTTAGGCAATTGGTTAGCCCCAGTTAGTTGGACAAGCTTCCCGCCATTGACTGCACTACGTCCACCATTTGGAGGTACGATATTTTCATACGTGTATGGATCATAAGAAATGGCAGGAGGCGTTGCTCCAACAGCTTCTGCCGAAGGTGAAAAGATAAATATACTTAAAACAAAAAGCGAAGTAAAAAAGAAGGAGCGAAAAAATGAAAATTTATTTTGTAGCAACATGTTCATCCTCCTTTTCCTTTCTTCTCCAAAACAACAACCACGCAAGAAGCCATAATTCTATACCAATGATCAAATAAAGAAAACGGATCTTTTCTTCATTCGTCTCTGGGAATACGCCATGTTGATTAGATTCTTTATAAATCGGTAGCTGTGTCTGCTGTTTTGATGCGCCATTGACTGAACCACTTGGATGCGGAACTGGACTTAGATCATAAAATGTAATCGTACCTGAACTTTTGGTATCTGCTTGGACTGGCTCTTGCCAGCTGAAGAACAGCAAACTTGCAATAATCCCTCCCAATAAGATCGATGTTTTCAACGAAATCACCTCATCATGTTGTTTCTCCTTTTTTCTTTTTCTTGTGGACCCACAAAAACAGCAAAATCAACCATAACACTAGAACTGCAGCAACCAATCCTGCATAAAGCCATGGGAAAGATTGTTCTTGTACTGCAAAAACGGAATTTTCATTTACTTTTTGTGCTTTTTCTTTTTTGATCGTAAAGTTTTGTGTAAATCACCATTCATTACTGTCGCCTGATTTTGCTATGATTTCTGCGCGGTAATCGCCGGCTTTTGCTTTATCACCAGCTAAATCAAGATTCAAGTGAAAATTCGAATTTGGTGCAACTAAAAATTCATTAGACGTATTTTCAATATAAAGCTGATTTTCATAAAAGATCTTGCTCGTAAATATCAAATTGCTGATAATCCTAGGCTGAGTATTTTGGAAACGAAGCTGAACAGTTGGCTTTGCGTTGACCTCGTCCAAATCTCCTGATAAAAGTTTCAGATCCGGTTCTATCGTCTCTTGACTTTCTTGTAAAACGACTGCGAGATTATAAGCAATACGATTTTTGATTTGTGCTCCTTCTGTAGCATTTTCTGTTTCAGCTTCTTCTTTAGGTGAAACATGAATACCCGCTAATACACGTCCCTTAAAGCTTTTTGCTGGGATTTTCACTTCTATAGGTATAGTTGTTTCTGCATGTGCTGATACATTGATTTCCTTTTTCGCAATGAGCAAAACGTCACGGACATCAAACGGCAATGTCTCATCTAACGTTGGTTTTTTTTGACTATAATCGATCGTTCCACCATCACTCGTTACCGCCGGATTGACAGAGACCTCAAATGTTCGTTCTTCATCTGAAGAATTGCTGATAATTACTTCTAGTGTCTGATTTTGTTCCGGTGCCACTAATAAATCAAAATAACCGATTGCTTTATCTATTTGGTTCTCTGGAAATACCGGTTTGATTCCAAAGTCTCCTGCTGAATCCTTTGCTTGGCTGATTGACGGAAAAATGAAAAATAGACTTAAAATAGAAAAAAACGAAACAAACAGTCGTTTACTTTGATTCATTGTCCACCACATCCTTTCAACAACAACTGCGGTAAAAAATCCTTCACCTATAGTATTTTCACCGCAGTTTGTTGAATTTATTTCATACTCTATGCTACTGGGCCAGCCACGAGGTTCCAAGTCAAATCAGCCGTGAATGTTCCAGCTGCTGCTTTCGGCACTTTCAGTGTGATATTTGCTGGATCATAAACAGAAAGCCATGTTCCCAGACCTTGATCTTTTGCTGCTGTAAATATTGGTGTCGCTGCACTTGCTTTACTCAACCCAGTTACAGTTTGACTAGTTGGTCCAGTGGATTCGTTATCTGACGTACTTTTAACAGTGGATGTTCTAAAATCTAATTCAGCGCCTTGCAAAACTTGTGAACCGTTTACAAAATCTGAAACCGAAACTGTCACGTTCCACCCTTGTGCTTGGCCATCTGCACCTACACCTCGACGATCTGATACTTGGAGATAAGGTGTATCGTTTTTTGAAGCGTCTACTTGATACGTTTTTGTTCCGCTTTCAATCTCGTGTGTACCAAATGGCAATTCAGGAACTACATCCAATGTTAAAGAACCTGTCTGGCCAGTTGCTGGATTTTCCGGATCTGCTGGCTCTACTGGTTTTGAAGGATCAGTAGGGTTAAGAGGCTCAACGGTATTTGTTGGTTCAGTAAAGGTAATATCTCCTTTTGAAGTCGCTTGACCCTCAGCAAAAGCTGGTGTTGCCAAGCCGCCTAGAAGAAGTGTTGAAAGTAATAATGTCCCAATCATGTTCTTTTTCATAATAAATCACTCCTTTTTCTTAGTGACCTAAGTATAGTAGAGACAGTATGCAAAAAATCCTCATGAATTCATCCGCTTACTTGAAATTATGACCCTTTTTGTATAAAAGAGAAAAAAACAATAAAATCGTTTACATGAATATTCTTCCTTTTTTATTAAGTATGAAAAAATATTTCAATTTTATTTTTTCGTTTCAAATTATTCTATTAGTGACATCCTTGAACTATAAAAATAGGAGTACGGCATCATCTGCCGCACTCCTATTTTTTTCGTCATTTATTTCTTAAATAAAACGATTCTCACGCAATTTTATTTTTTTGATATCTTCTACTGTTTGTGTTCCAGCTAATTGCATGACCATTTCCAATTCTGTTTTAAAGAAATCAAACACTTGATGGACTCCTGTACTTCCTCCTAAAGACAATCCATAAATAACGGGTCTGCCAATAGCAACAAGATCGGCACCTGATGCGATTGCTTTGAAAACATGTTGTCCACGTCGTACACCGCTGTCAAACACGATTGGTACACGTTTATCTACTGCTTCTGCCACATATTGCAACGAATCAAACGCAGCAGGCCCCCCATCTAATTGACGGCCACCATGGTTAGATACCCAAATTCCACCAGCACCAGATTCTAATGATCGATAGACATCTTCTTCTGATTGAACACCTTTCACGTAGACTGGCAAATCAGAATGAGCAGCGATAAATTCTACATCTTTTGGACTAAGTTTTTGTTTGGAAGATTTATATACAGCATCCATCGTTTGGCCTACTCCTGATTGATAAGCCTGAACGATCGGCATTGGCAGCGGGAAGGTAAACCCGTTTCTGCGGTCTGTTTCACGGTTTCCGCCAACTGTTGCATCCGCTGTCAATACGATTGCTTTTGCTCCATTACGCTTGGCCACTTCAAGAATATCCAAATTGATTCCATTATCTTTGCTCATATAAAATTGAAACCATTGCGGTGCTTTCTCCCCGCCTGCTTCTCTTATCTCTTCTAAAGTACAAGAAGCGTAAGAACTTGCTGTATAGATCGTCCCAAAATCTGCTACACCTTTTGCAGAAGCTTTCTCCGCCTTCACATGAGCTAAGCCATGAGCAGCAACTGGTGCCATGATGATTGGTGCAGTCAGCGTTTCTTCGTCAAAATGTGTAGTTGTATCGGGTAATTCTACATCTCTTAATACATGAGGAATAATCAGCTGATGATTGAATGCCCGTTCATTTTCTTGATAAGTAAATAAGTCGCCAGCACCACTGCTGATGTAACCATAACCACCAGCTGGAATCACTTGTGAAGCGGCTATTTCTAAATCTTCCATATTGATAAAATCCACTATTCCTTCATTTGTACCTGCTTGATACGTTTTTTCCATTTCAATGCCTTCCCTCTATAAAAAATTGAATGAATAATATGATAGCGTTTACAAATTTTATATTACTCTTCCGTATTGATACAGGCAAATAATCTGTTTGCATTTCAGTCATTCCAGTTGTTACTACTCTGAAAGAAATGTTTAGAACACAAATAGATAAAAAACGATGGGACTTTGACAAAAGTCGTGTCAAAGTCCCTTTTACGAAATACTGTGGATGCCTATTGAAATAAGTGCGGGTTGTTTCTTTGTATTTCAATCGTTTCTTGCCATTCTTCGTTTAATTTTGGATTACCGTTTTCTTCCTTGAACGCATAAGGTCCCAATCCAAAAAGCTCAGTTAGTATTTGATTCACGATTCCATATAGCTCGGTGTGATCGGACACATGATTATTGAAGATCATCTCATTATCACCACGTTTGAATCTCACATTCGGGCTCTCATGATGAACCTCTATGCAGTTTTCCCCTTTTTTTAACTGACGAATTTCTGAAAACATCTCATAAATATCTTCTCCAATAAAACCTTCAGCAAGCGCCAGACTGTCCACAAGACCGCCTACTGTCAACTCAGAGATTATCGCTTTGTTGGCACCAAGCTTTAATGTATAGCTTGTTGCTTCTACTACGCCGCATGCATTGCAACCACCTTCTGATAGTTCGCTTTTTCTGATCAATTGAACTTCTTTCATTTTCTGTTCCTCCTCTTAGTTTTCTACTTATGTATTTTTTATCACCTGACGTAAGTGTATTTTATCGTCACGATCACGTGATTTATTCTTCAGAGATTCTATTTATCTATCTAACATATCCTTTATTCTTCTACTTTTCTTTCTTTAGCATATAAGAGATACGCATAGTAATCAAGCAAGGATTGTTGATATAAAAAGAACAAATACCGCTATTTTGATTTCTTTTGACTCTATTACTCATATAAATAAAATTTATTATACCTGCTCTTTTTGACTATATCCTCATCTGATTCCTATACTTCGTTTGTACTAAAACTTAGGAGGAATCATTCATGCTTACAGGGCTAAACTTATTAAATAATCCTTTTCTAAATAAAGGAACAGCTTTTACAAAAGAAGAACGGGCAAAATACGGAATCACTGGTATGCTTCCAAGTACTGTCCAAACATTGGAACAACAATCTGTCCAAGCTTACGGTCAATACTTAAGCAAACAGACCGATTTGGAAAAACGTATCTTCTTAATGAATCTATTCAATACGAACCGGACATTGTTTTATAAATTGATGGGCGAACATTTAGTTGAATTCATGCCTGTCGTTTATGATCCTGTCGTTGCGGATTCAATCGAACAATACAACGAAATTTTCTTGAAACCACAAGATGCTGCATTTCTTTCAATCGACGAACCAGAAAATATCAAAGCAAGTTTGAAAAACGCAGCAGATGGACGCGACATTCGTTTGATCGTTGTGACAGATGCAGAAGGAATCTTAGGTATGGGTGACTGGGGTGTGAACGGTGTTGACATCGCTATCGGTAAATTGATGGTCTACACTGCTGCGGCTGGTATCAATCCTGCACAAGTCTTGCCTGTATCGATTGACGCTGGTACTAATAACGAAGAATTATTGAATAATCCATTATACTTAGGGAATCGTCATGCTCGTGTAGAAGGCGAAACTTACTACGAATTCATTGATCAATTCGTTCAATCAGCTACTGAATTATTCCCAGAATTGTTATTACATTGGGAAGATTTTGGACGAGGAAATGCTGCAACGATTTTAGAAAAATACGAAGATAAAATCACTACTTTCAATGATGATATCCAAGGCACAGGAATCGTTGTACTAGCTGGTGTATTAGGTGGATTGAATATATCAGGTGAGGAATTGAAAGATCAAACGATCTTGACATTTGGTGCTGGTACTGCTGGTGTAGGTATCGCAAACATCCTTTTAGATGAAATGATCCGTCAAGGTGTACCTGAAGAAGAAGCACGCCAACATTTCTATCAAGTAGATAAACAGGGTTTATTGTTTGAAGATACAAAAGGGTTGACTCCTGGTCAAATCCCATTCGCTCGTAAACGCTCAGAATTCACTAATGCTGATGAATTGACAAACTTAGAAGCAGTTGTAAAAGCAATCCATCCAACGATCATGATCGGTACTTCTACCCAACCTGGAGCATTCACTGAAGAAATCGTGAAAGAAATGGCGGCTCATACCCCACGTCCAATCATCATGCCTTTGTCTAATCCAACAAAATTGGCAGAAGCAAAAGCAAAAGATTTGATTGAATGGACGGACGGAAAAGCTTTAGTTGGAACAGGTATCCCTGCTGCTGATGTGGAATATAACGGTGTAACTTACCAAATCGGTCAAGCAAATAATGCGTTGATGTACCCAGGTTTAGGGCTTGGTTTGATTGCTTCAACAGCTACACGAGTAAATGCTGAAATCATTTCTCAAGCTAGTCGAGCATTAGGCGGAATCGTTGATGTAACAAAACCAGGAGCAGCTATCTTGCCTCCAGTAGCAAAAATCACTGAATTCTCTCAAACGATTGCTGAAACTGTCGCAAAATCAGTTGTTGCACAAAAATTGAATCGTGAAGAAATCACGGATATCAAAGAAGCTGTTGAATCTGCTAAATGGGTTCCTGAATATAAATCTTTAGAAGATTAAGATTGTTATAGTAAAAGAACATACAGAAACTTTGTATGACGTCTAAAAAGAAAAAAGCGACTGCGGCAAAACAGCAGCCAGCCAACTACTGCTCTTTTGCCGCTTCTCTTTGGCTTTTTTCATACGATACAGAATAAGAAAGGATCTGTAAAAATGGCACAAAAAACAACAACTGCAACTGCAGTTGAGGAAAAGAAAAAAGAAGGGTTTTGGTCAACAAAAATTACCGGCGTAAGTTTGCCCCTTTATTTGATCATGGTCCTTGTCCTGATCATTGCAATGGCTTTAGGAAAATTACCGACGAATATGATTGGCCCAATCGCTGTTTTGGTCATTTTCGGTAATTTATTTCATTTTATCGGAACAAAAATCCCTATCGTCAAAAGTTATTTAGGTGGTGGCTCCGTTTTTGCGATCTTTGCCTCTGCCGCGATTGCTACATTTGGGATCTTACCTGAGTATGTAGTAAAATCCACAGAAAACTTTGTCAGCAATATGGGCTTTTTAGACTTTTATATTGCTGCCTTGATTACTGGTAGCATCCTTGGTATGAACCGTAATCTATTGATGAAAGCTTCTGTTCGTTTTATTCCCGTTGCACTTATTTCAATGGTCGTCTCCTTTTTTGCCGTAGGACTCGTAGGTATGCTTATCGGAAATGGTTTTGCAAATTCCGTTTTATATATCTCATTGCCCGCAATGGCTGGTGGTGTTGGAGCCGGAGCTGTACCTTTATCAACGATTTATGCAAATGTTTTAGGCACGGACGCTTCTTCTATCATTTCCCGCCTGATTCCTGCGACAGCAATGACAAATGTCCTAGCTATCATTGGTGCAGCGTTAGTTGCTCGTGCGGGACAATCAATGCCAAAATTCAACGGTAATGGTAAATTAATGGAAAAAGGCGACCTTGGCGATGGAAAACCTAGAAATGTAAAACCTTCCATTCCACAATTAGGTGTCGGTTTGATGGTATCATTGACTTTCTTCATCTTAGGACAAATCGGTAACTATTTTGTTCCTAAAGTCCATGCTTACGCATTCATGATCATTATCGTTGTTATCTGTAAAATCGCAAACCTATTACCAGAATATTACGAAGATGCAGCTATCATGTTCAACAACTTGATTGTCAAAAACTTGACAGCAGCTGTTCTTGCCGGTATCGGTATTGCGTTATTGAATCTAAATGTATTGGCTTCTGCTTTGACATGGCAATTTGTTGTCTTATGTTTGACAAGTGTTATCGCGATTTCAGTAGTTTCAGGATTTGTCGGTCGTTTGTTTGGTTTATATCCAATCGAATCAACTATTACTGCTGGCTTATGCAACAACTCGATGGGTGGTACAGGAAATGTAGCTGTCTTATCTGCAGCTAATCGGATGGAACTTATTGCTTTTGCTCAAATGGGCAATCGGCTTGGTGGTGCCATCGTTTTGATCATCTCAGGTTTCTTGATGCAATTACTTTCTTAGTCAAAAAAATACCTGATCATCAAGTATCGGCTTGATGACCAGGTATTTTTTGATAAAAATTTACAGGATTTTCAAAAATCTTTTTTGCATTTTATCGGAATGATAACCGATGCGTTCATAAAATCGGTGTGCTTCTACTCTGTATTCTGCAGAATTAAGTCTGATTGCTGATATTCCTCGTCTTTTCGCTTCTTCTTCTACGCCAGTCATCAAGGCCTTTCCGATTCCTCTTTTTTCAGCATGTTTAGACACAGCAAGTGCCATAATATTGAACATCGGATCGCTGAAAATTGATTCATAGGACTCCGCTTGTACATAGCCAGCTGCTTTTTTAGAAGTAGGATCTTCATAAACCAAGAAAAAATTTTTTTCTGGCTCCTTCAACAGTTTCTTCATTTGTCTCACCGTAACGGTTAATGGTACATCATACCCTAATTGTTCCGCATTGATTTCTCGTAGTGCTTCTGCATCACCTAAACGCATTTCCCGCAACATCCAAATCACCAGCCAATTTCTATTTTTTTAAATGAATTTTTTTATCATAGTATACTCCTTTTTTCATTTAAAAAAAGACTTTTCAGTGATTTTGACTTGCTTGAATCCAGATCCTTCTAATGTTTGCAAGATGACGAAAGCATTGTAAAGATTGATCAAAAGAACCACGATGACAATCGCTTGAAAAATAAAGGTCACTTTTTTTGGAGACAAAATCCTGCTAAATCTTGCTCCCCACAAACCTCCAATGATAGCAGCGGGGATAACATAAAACAACATAGATAAATCAAAGCGCATAAAGCTACTTGTTAAAGCAATCGTTACCAATTTTGCCAGTTGAGAAAAGAAAATCGTAGATAGAGAATATAGTGTTGCTTCTTTTATTGGCAATGCAAACATCAGCATCAACAAAGAAACATTGACTGGTCCACCACCAATACCTAAAAAACTAGCTAAAAAGCCCAGAACCACCCCACATATAAGGTACCAAGTCCATGACGTCAAATGAAATTTTGGCTGATGATGCTTGGTGTAGAAGAACGCAAAAACCAAGGTCAATACCGTCAAAAAAATTTGGATCAGCTGCACATGCTTCTCGTTTTCAAATAACTGTAAAAAAACTTCGAATACAATGTTGCCGACTACTCCTCCAACAACAGCTCCACTAGATACCCAACCGACAATCTGCCAATTCAGTGATTTCCCGCTTGATACTTGTCGCACAGTCGAAACAATGGACATCGTGAATACCGCAACTGTTGAGTAAAAAGAAATCCCTGCAACAGAATGGGCACCGATAAGATCAAGAATCGGTTTGATCAACACGCCTCCACCCATCCCGGAAATAGCGCCAACTGTGTTCGCCAGAACGATCACCACAAAATAAATCAGACCAATCATCTTGTATTTCCTTTCTCTTGTTTATATCTTTTAACGATTGTTACTCTTTTCTTTTATTATACAGTAAAAGAAACAAACGAGGCTTCAAAAGCTTTTCTACTTTTTAAAGAAAGGTAGTGCTAAACGAAAAAACCGGGCTCTACTTTTCAGAGAGTCCAGCTTTTCTTACACCTTATCGATTCTTTTGTTCTATTCTTCTTCCGCCATGAATGTATTGAATACTTCTTCGATCATATCCCATTCTGCGTCTGTTTCGATTTGTTCTAACTCGCCTTCTGTTCCATCTTCGTTTTCGATGTATGCATAAGCTTGTAATTCTACATCTTCATCTTCTGAAACACCAGCTGGATATAAAAGAACATAGTTACGTCCAAATTCTTCTTGTCCGTCAACTGTTAGCAAGATTTCGTATAATGTTTCATTTCCTTGGTCATCCACCAATGTGATGTGTTCGTGTCCTTCGTGTTCGTGGGAATGGTTATGTTCTGTCATAAGATTACCTCTTTTCTTTTTATTATTAAAATAATTGCTTACCTGAGCCGTCTAAATAATTTTGTAAAATCATCACAGCTGCTAATTTATCGATGACTTTTTTTCGTTTCGCTCTTGAAGTATTTGCCTGCTCTACTAGCATACGTTCTGCCTGAACAGTGGTTAGTCGTTCATCTTGATAATCAACTGGCAAGGAGAATAGTTCTTTGATCTTCTCTCCATATGACATGGAAGCTTCTGCCCTTGGTCCGATGGAATTGTTCATATTCTTAGGTAATCCAACTACAAAACGGTCTACTTCGTACTGCGCCACTAATTCCTTCAACCGATCAAAACCAAACTCTTCTTCTGCCTCATTGATTCGAATGATTTCTACTCCTTGAGCTGTCCAGCCAAAGGGATCGCTCACAGCAACGCCTACTGTCTTAGAACCGACATCCAAGCCCATTACTCTCATAAATTCACTCCATGATTTGAGAGGTAGTCTTTGACAATTACTTCCATGATTTCATCGCGTTCGTGACGGCGAATCAAATTTCGTGCATCACGATAACGAGGAATGTAGGCCGGGTCTCCAGAAAGCAAGTAGCCGACAATCTGATTGATTGGATTGTAGCCTTTTTCTTCCAAAGCCCGATAAACAATCGCTAATGTTTCGCTCACTTCTTTTTTGCGACTATCGTCAAAACCAAAACGTACGGTTTCATCTGTAAAACCCATGATTCTACACCTCTTTCCCGCAAGGTAATTCCAGCTTACCTTCTACACCCTTATTTTACTCGAAGAAAGGGAAAACTACAAACAAATATTCCAAACTTCTGAATAAATTAAGAAACACGATTTGTCTGATTTTTCCTTTTTTCTGTGGCTTTTTCAAAAGCCCTCTTTCCATAAAGTATACGCTATATTTCTTTGAAAGTATGTTTTTACACAATTTTTTCATAAAGTTCATAAAAAATTCGAATTGCTGCTACTAATTTTTCGTTTTCGTTGCTTGCCCTGTCTCATAATTGATGGTGTAGCCATCTTGAACATTGTAGATAAAGACATTGAATTCAATTTTTTTGTCTTCAATGCTTTCTGCTTCCAACTGCACACCTCTTGCTACCAGTTCATTTCCCTCGAAATGAGGAGTGACACGATAGCGTACATGATGATTTGTTTCCTTGATATATGCCGCAATATCATTTTCGTGGGCAAGCATGTACGGAGCATTCAGCGAACGTGTCCCTGTCATTAAGTTTTTAATGTTATTATTTTGACCAGTCAACTGGAAACCAATCAAATGGCTGCGGTTGTATAACCATTGTCCGTCACTTAATTTCTTTTGTCTCCAACCTGTCGGATCAATATACAAAGGTTCTCTCTTTTCAGTAGGGAACAAGTCTTTTCCCAACATCGCATTGGCTTGTCCTACTCTGTTCAATTTGTCTATATTTGAATAGCTTTCCCATGTCCCTTTGGAAAGACTAAGATCCTCTTTTGTAAACTCGGGCTGATTCCCATTGATTTCTATTTCTTGATGTTTTCCATCATATTCTGGCACATCCGCTACTTGAGAAGCTTGCGGTGTGGAATCAAAAATGGTTGTAATTTGTTGGAAGATATCTGAATCTTTTTGTGTGGTGGAAATACCGAGTGCCCCTGCAATCACAGCAGCGACGATCCCCACGATCGCCTTGGTTGTTTTTTTGCTCATTTCTTTACTCCTTTACTAACAGCTCCCTAAATCTTAACATACGTTCCCCTATAAATAAATACTGGAAAGAAATAGAAACAGTAAAAAAATAAAACCAGTTTTTAGACGGCTTAAGAATACAAAAAAAGAGACGGATGCATCGTCTCTACTCAATCACAAAACACTATTTACAAGGTATTTATTATCATTCAAAAAATTTTTCTTAATACTCAAAACTAAACGGCTTCTGTACGACCTCTTGGTAAACAGTGTTCAAAAGCTTGCATCTGCGGTAATAAGTCCAACCAAATCAAAAACATAAGAGGCTTTTTTGCTTGACTATTCTTATTACTTGATGCAGGGCAGCTTTTTCACAACCTCTTTTAAGCGGGTGACGGGAATCGAACCCGCGACATCAGCTTGGGAAGCTGGGATTTTACCACTAAACTACACCCGCGACACAAAAACAGTATACGCCTCTTTCACTCCTTCCTCAAGTTTTTTTATTCTTTACGCTTCCGATATGTTTTGTAGTAAAATAAAACTAATCAATCAATTATTGGAGAAGATGCTATGACGGGAAAAGAATTAGATCTGCTGCTAGACACTTGTCTACTCGCTGGGAAAATCATGATGGAAAGCAATGCAGAGATGTATCGGGTAGAAGATACGATGAGTCGAATTGCTTTAGCTTCTGGAAATTTCCGTTTAGTCAGCTATGTCACGCAGACTGGTCTCTTTATTGGTCTTGATCGTACCTCGACCATTCGAATGGAACAAATCACCAACCGTTCGATCAATTTAGAAAAAGTAGTAAAAGTGAATGATCTTTCACGTAAGTATGTTGCTTCAGAACTAACATTAGAAGAACTTTACAGTGAATTGCAGGCAATCGACCGAGACCGTTCGTTCTTTCCTGTCTGGTTGCAGATCGTTAGTGCGGCAGTTATCAGTGGAACGATCATGGTGTTATTCGGCGGAAAGATGACCGATTTGCCTGTGACTTTAGTTATTGGTGGATGGGGATACGCAGTTTATCTGTATAGTTTGAAATTTTTTAGAATCAAATTTTTATCGGAATTTTTATCTTCTTTATTGATTGGCATAGCTGCTATCTACAGTGTTCGTTTTGGCTTAGGAAGCAATCAGGATTTAATTATTATCGGATGTGTGATGCCTTTGGTTCCTGGGGTTCAAATTACAAATGCTATCCGTGATTTGCTAGCTGGTCATTATGTGTCAGGGGTTTCTCGCGGAACAGAAGCGATGATGACTGCTACGATGATTGGTTTTGCGATTGCTTTTATTTTCCAGCTTTTTTATTAAGAAAGGAGCACGAGTATGGGCACGATATTTATTCAATTTTCTTTTAGTTTTCTAGCGACTGCGGCATTTGCCATTGTTACAAATGTCCCAAGGCGTTCATTGATTTGTTGTGGTCTTTCTGGTGCTTTCGGCTGGATGACCTACTGGATCTGTGTTCAAATGGGCGGATCTGCTGCTTTCGGGTCATTGCTTGGCTCTTTAGGAGTCGCATTCATCAGTGATCTTTTCTCTAAGCGTTTGAGAATGCCTGTAACGATTTTCAATATTCCTGGGATGGTTCCTTTAGTTCCGGGTGGTTTGGCTTATCAAGCGGTTCGGAATCTCGTTACTGAATCCTATCAAGAAGCAGCTCACTATGCGGTCCAAGCAATCATGATAGCTGGAGCAATTGCTTTAGGTCTCGTATTATCGGAAGTCTTTAACCATAACATCCGCAACTTCAAAGTAAAGCGTGATGCCATCATGTTGAAACGAAAAAAACGGCTTTTTAAATAAACGAAGTGTAACAAAGAAAAGGTTGTGACAGAAGTGATTAGCTTCACGAAATAAGACAGGATTCACGAAAATGGTTTCTTAAATTTTTGTGAATCCTATCTTATTTTTCGAAGAAACTACTTCTGGAACACTGTTTAGTAGAAGGGGTGAGATCAGCATCTTGGTCCGGGTATTAGAGAAACAAAATGGAAGAAGGAACTTGCATGATTAACTTAAGTCTGTTTACTAAAAAGTGAGATATGATCCTTTATTTTTAATTTTTTAAAATGATTCATTCCTTATCTTTTCTTGAATAAATTTCTTTAGTTTATCAATACTTCTCTTACCCATCTCTAGTTGTTCTCCATTCGTAAACGTTACTACTTCATTTACTCGGCTAATAGATGTAATGTTTTCAGTATTAATGATGTAGGCTTTTAAATCTTTACATAAATACTCATATTCCAGTGTTTTTTTATATTTTTTTATTGTGCCGTTTATGAGTGTCTCTTCGTCTTTCAATACCAAGCCTATCTTATTTTTATAGCCTGGCATGCTCATTAGATAAAGAATCTCATCGTAATGGATATAATGATCGCTATTGCCATAACGAACAGACGTCCACTTTTTTTTGTTCGCTTGTTGAACAGGCTCGTTCTCTTTTTCTTTCAATAAGTAACTTTGGATGTTTTTTTTATTTTTTTCATAAGTGAATTCTTTTATCAAATACCCGCTAGGCGTAATATTTCGGTTAATAACAGCTATTGCTTTATTCGGATGAGAGGTCAAATAAACAATTTTACACTTCGCGTTCTTTTCTCTAAGCATTTCTCCTAGTTCAATCCCGCTGTGATAAGCGTTTAAATCGATATCAAGAAAAAAAATATCCGATGAACGAATATCATTGTTTTTGACAAATTCAACAAACTGCATGACGTTCAATCCCTTGATTATCTCGAAATTCCAAGGAATCAGTAAATTTCTGGATTCTTCCAAAATATCTTCTATCATTTTTTCAAAAACCAAACTGTCATCCAAAATAAATATACGTGTTATCATACAAAGTACCTCCACTCGATATTTTACTATCAAAATCATTTCATACAACTTTTCAACATACATGTTAGGAATAAATTGTAATTCTCTTCACAATCTTTTCCAACACCTTTGAAACCGCTATTAACTACATTCAGCATGCAACTTCTAAAATAAATATCATTTTACAAAACATATCAAATAGCCAAATATCTCATACAAAAAAAGCCAGACAACCGACGTCCTTACACGTCAACTGTCTGAGCTATGTTCATTTATTTTTTTCTTTTAAAAAGAACGATACACATACTGATTTTTCGGAGCAGAGACTTTCTCTGCGTTTGTCACAACTACAGATGGAATTTCACGCTTGAATGGTTGATAATAGTCCGATTGGATGGTTCCTTCTATTTTATACCACTCATCATTTTTAACCGTTACTCCTTCAGGCATATGTGTTAACAAGCCAAAGACTCCTGAATCTGCCACACAATGGATAATACCGAATCGGAACAAGAAGACATCTGCATTGCTATCGTTCGGTGTTTGGTAAACAAATCCTTCGTAGCTGATTTTTTTGCCAATGAATTCGCTAGGGTAATTATAGATCAGCTCCATGACTTCTAAATAATTTTCATCTGTGATCTCGATAGTCTGCTTATCCCCATACTTCTCTTTCAGTTCATTCATTTGGTCTAAGTAGTCTGACTTGTTGAAATAAATACTTGTATCTGGCTTTAGGTATTGCGTCTGCATCTCCGGGTCCCCTACTGATTCTTTGCTTACTGGGAAATTAAATCCTTTGGCTTCTACGATCGTAGTATCCAGACTAACTGTTGGAAACAACGTACCAACGATCACTGGCAAAGCTAGCAGTACATAAGCGATCCCACGTTGATAAGGTTTCGATAACCCATGGTCGTGATCATGATCATGCTCGTGCGTCTCTTCCTCTGCTTTTCCGTTTTTGACCCACAAATACAGCTGAACTAAAGCCAAAAGAGCGGATAAAATCATCGAAAGAATAGCTAAATAACGATAGTGGACATTGATATATTGATCAAGTTTGCCAGAGACTTGCAAATACATCATCAATTCGAAATAGCCAGATAAAATCAAAAACCGCAGCATATTTTTCCTCCTAAATAAATAATGTGAATCCAACAACGCTAAGGGCAATCAGTCCGATCAGCGATAGAATAAAACGTCCTGTAAAATATCGTTTCATCATCAATAGATTTTTGATATCGACCATTGGACCAAAGACCAAAAAGGCAGCTACAGGTGCTGTGCCGAACAGACTTAACAATGAAGACCCGATAAACGCATCTGCTTCTGAACAAAGAGACATCGTAAAAGCTAATAACAGCATGATAATGATGGCTAAAATCTTTGTTGAGCCGAGCGTTAGCATCATTCTAGTTGGTAAATAAGTCTGCATCGCAGCTGCGATTAACCCACCAATAATCAAATAACGACCTGTATCAAAAAATTCATCGATTGAATGTGTCAACACATGCCCCGTTTGATGGAACAGCCGATTTTTTGACTCATTCTTATCACTGTGTTCTTCTTCATGGGCATGATGATGGTGATCTTCGGCTACTTTAGAGGAGATTTTTTCTTTCAATACAGCGTCTTTTTGAAAATAGGCAAGCCAGACACCAATCACAAGTGCAACAAAAAAGCTGCCTATCACTCGCCAGCTTGCCATCTGCCAAGAATTGCCAAATGCGATAAACGTGGAAAAAATCACGATGGGATTAATGATTGGCGCTGTCAGCATAAAAGCAAATGCTGTGTGGACCGGCACGCCTTTTTTTACAAACTGATGAACGATAGGTACGATGCCGCATTCACATGAAGGAAAGAAAAATCCTAAGATCGAACCAGTAAAAATAGAGAATATACGATTTTCAGGAAGCCATCGCTTCACACGTTCTGGGGTCAAAAATACTTGTAAGGCGCCTGAGATAAGACAACCTAATAGTACAAAGGGCAATGCTTCGATAACGATTGATAAGAAAATCGTACTCATCTGCAAAACCGAATTGGGAATAAAAGAAAACATGAGTTTCCTCCTTTTCATTTCTAGTTCATTCGCTTTGCAAATATACGCTTTTATTCAAAAAAAAACAAGTTGCTCTGTCAATTTTTACACAACTCTTATTTTTTATCGAAGCACTTCAATTGACTTTTTCTATTATTCCCATTAAATTAAGGTCTCGTACATATCACTTCTATCACAAAAGGGAGAATGAAAATGAAACAAACCACTAATTTGTCTGAAGTTCAAGACATACTGCAACAATCATCCGTTGCCATCGTTTATCTTTCGATGCCTAATTGCAGTGTTTGTCACGCTGTTCGTCCACGATTGGAGGAGCTGCTCACCCATTATGATATTCCGGCACTTCATTTGGATGCATTCGAAACGCCAGAAGTAGCTAGCAGATTTGAAGTATTGACTGCGCCAGTTGTTCTGGTTTTTCATCATGGAAAAGAGATCTCTCGGCAAGCGCGGTTCATCGACTTTAAAAAAATCCGGCATTTACTAGATGAACTGACAGCAGAAGATGATTCTCTTTCTTATGAAGAACTCTTTCGAACAGAATAAACATTATCCAAACAGAAAAAAGCGATTGAACAAGTGAAAGTTTTGCCTTCATTTGTTCAATCGCTTTTTATTTTTATTCTGCTGTATTTTCGGAATGCGCATTTGCGTCAGAATGCAAGAAATAGATCAAGGTTTGCAATTCATTCGTCAAATCAACATTTTGGATCAATACATCTGACGGAGCATTCAATCGAGCAGCGGTAAAGTTCAAGATTCCTTTGATTCCTGCTTCCGTTAACTGATTGACTACTTCTTGTGCTCTTTCAGCGGGAATCGTTAAAATCGCTACTTCGATTTGCTGGATCTTGATTTGTTCCGACATATCTTCCATTGGATAAACGGGGATACCGTCTACGATGCGTCCAACGATTTCTTCATTCACATCAAAAGCACAACTGATACGTATGCTATTACTTTGATGGAATTTATATTTTAGTAAAGCACTTCCCAAGTTTCCTACACCAATCAGCGCAACATTTGTCAATTGATCTTCATTTAATGTCTTCGCAAAAAAGTGCATAAGATCTTCTACATCATACCCATACCCACGTTTTCCTAATTCGCCAAAATAAGAAAAATCTCGACGGATCGTTGCACTATCTACTTGAACGGCTTCACTTAATTCAGTTGAAGACACTTTTTTCTTTCCAGCATTATTTAAAATCCTTAAATAACGATAATACAAAGGCAGTCTTTTAGCTGTCGCCTTTGGAATAATATGATCTTTCACGAAATGACCTCCACGTATTGTCTAATTACATCTTTGATTTCTCCATCATAGCAGTATTTATAGGAAAAAATCAATTCCATTGCTCAGATATTGTGAAATTTTATTCTTTATTCATTTATTTATCATTTCTGCAAATCTCGCAGTATGATGGAATTTATGGTAGACTACTAATTGAAAAATAGTTTTTTATTTGAGGAGAATTCACAAAGTAGAAAAGAGGATTCCATGATATTATTACAAGCCAATCAGATTGCTCGCCATTTTGGTGCAGAAGTCTTATTTGAAAACATACATTTAGAAATCAGTACAGGCGCTCGTGTCGCTTTAGTTGGCAGAAATGGCGCTGGAAAATCGACTTTATTGAAGATCATTGCTGGAATTGAAGCACCAGATGATGGAAAGATTGCTAAAAATAAAACAGCGACTCTCGGATACCTCGCTCAGGACACAGGACTTGATTCCAATGAAACAGTGTGGAACGAGATGCTGAAAGCTTTTGAACAAGTTAGACAAATGGAACAGCGGATGCGTGAACTAGAGATTTTCATTAGCGAAGGTACGCCAGATACACCCGCTTATACTTCTTATTTAAAAGAATATGATCGGCTGCAACACGATTTTTCGGATCGAAACGGCTATGGTTATGAAAATGAAATTCGTTCCGTATTGCATGGTTTTAAATTCGATTCTTCCTTTTATGACCAGAAAATCGATACTTTATCAGGTGGACAGCGTACACGTTTAGCTTTAGCTCGCATGCTTTTGCAACACCCTGACATTTTGATTCTAGACGAACCCACGAACCATTTAGATATCGAGACGCTTTCCTGGCTTGAAAATTATCTGCAAAGCTATACCGGTGCATTACTGATTGTTTCACATGACCGTTATTTCTTAGACAAAGTAGTCAATGAAGTTTATGAACTAAGCAGAAGAAAAATGCGCCATTACAAAGGCAACTACTCGAAGTATCTAGACTTGAAAGCAGAACAGCTGACAAGTGAATGGAAGGCTTATGAAAAGCAGCAGACAGAGATCCACAAATTAGAAGACTTCGTTGCTCGGAATCTTGTTCGTGCCTCTACCACTAAACGGGCGCAAAGTCGCAGAAAGACATTAGAAAAAATGGAACGTCTGGATCGTCCTCAAGGGGATGAGAAACAAGCAAACTTTCTTTTCAGTATAGAAAAACCTTCTGGAAATGTTGTCTTGCAAATCGAAGATGCCGCTATCGGATATGATGATGTCACCTTATCTGAACCAATCAATTTGGATATCCGCCGACAAGAAGCGATTGCTCTAGTAGGTCCGAATGGTATTGGAAAATCGACGTTGCTGAAATCGATCATCCACCAGATCCCTTTTATCCGTGGCAAAGAAACGCTAGGGACAAATGTCACCATCGGCTATTATGATCAAGGGCAAGCTGATCTGCATACAAACAAGACGATTCTAGCAGAATTGTGGGATGAGCATCCTACCACTCCTGAAAAAGACATTCGAAGTGCTTTAGGTGCTTTCTTATTTTCTGGCGAAGATGTAGAAAAACCAATCCCTCTGTTAAGCGGCGGTGAAAAAGCACGGGTTGCTTTAGCCAAGCTAGCGATGAACAAAGAAAATTTTTTGATCTTGGACGAACCAACAAACCATTTAGATATTGACAACAAAGAAGTATTAGAAAATGCATTGATCGATTACGATGGCACACTGCTTTTTGTTTCCCATGACCGATATTTCATCAATCGGATCGCGACAAAAGTCGTCGAACTCTCTGAAAATGGCAGTAAAGTCTATCTTGGAGACTATGATTATTATTTAGAGAAAAAACAAGAAGAAGAAGAAATCGCCGAATTATTGGCACAAGATGAGCCAGAATCCGCTCCTGCTCCTACGAATAAATCCGATTATTACCAGAGCAAAGAACAGCAAAAGCTTATCCGCAGCCTTCAACGAAAAATCACTCAGGTTGAAGAAGAAATGACGCGGATCGATGAATGGATCGATCGGTTGGAACAAGAAATGGTCGCGCCAGAAAATCTGGAAGATCACGTAAAACTCAATGAGCTGAACCAAGCTTTAGAATCAGCTAGACAAGATCAAGAAACAAAATTGTCGGAATGGGAAGAACTAAGCTTGGAATTAGAAGAATACGAGAATTAAAAGCCAATGGAAAGAGGTTGTGACAGCCCTGTTGTCATAGCCTCTTTCTTTTTTATGCAGAAACATAGCGAAACCGTTCTCTTTTTTCTTACTATTTTTCTCTACTGACAAAATAAACAATAATTTTCCGGCACAATTATTTGCTGTTTTTTGCCATAACATAGTACGATCAACGTAGAAAAGGAGATGTTTTTATGAAAGTTGTTGTCATTGGCGGTGTAGCTGGCGGTCCTTCATTTGCCACTCGTTTCCGTCGATTGAATGAAGCACATGAAATCATTATCTATGAACGCGGAGAGAATATTTCTTACGCAAGTTGTGCTTTGCCTTATTATTTAGGTGGTGTGATCACGGACCGTGACTCGCTGATCGAACGTACACCAGAAATATTGAAAACAAAAAACAACATCGACGTATTTACTAAACACGAAGTAATAGCAATCGATCCTTCCGCTAAGCGATTACTAGTTAAAGACCTATCTACAAATGAAGAGACAGAAACGGATTACGATAAGTTGATCATCTCTTCTGGTGCTAGACCAGCGTACCCGGATATTCCCGGAGCTTTTGAAGCAGAAAACGGCTTTGTCCTTCGCAGTGTAACGGATGCGGATCGAATTAAATCGTTTCTGGAAGAAAAAGATCCACAACATGTCGTCATTCTTGGCGCAGGTGTCATGGGTCTGGAATTAGCTGAGAATTTCAAACATCGCGGCTTAGACGTGACTTTAATCGATCAATTGCCGCAAGTCGCTTTCCCTTATGATCCAGAAATCGCTGATCTAGTTTATGACAAATTGCTGGAAGAAGGATTAACCGTTCATTTAGAAACAACAGTTACTGAGATCCGTGAAAAAGGTCGAGAATTAGTATTATCAGATGGCTCCGTCCTTTCCACTGATATGCTTGTCTTTGCTGTTGGTGTTTCTCCAAATAATGAAGTGGTGAAAGCAGCCGGCATACAATTATCAGATACAGGACAGATCATTGTTGATGACCAGTTACAAACCAATCTGCCGGACATCTATGCGATTGGCGATATTATCGAAACGACTAGTGTAGTGACTGGGCAGCCGATTCAAAGTATGCTTTCCAGTGCGGCCAATCGTCAAGGACACATGCTGGCAGATATTTTAAATGGTACGCCTATGCGCTATCGCGGATATATTGGTGCGGGTGTCGCAAAAATCTTTGATCATACAGCAAGTTATGCTGGAATGACAGAACATGCACTAAGAGCATCAGGCATAACGAATTACAAAACTGTTTTTATCACTCCTTTTGACCATGCCTATTTCTATCCTGGAGCTACAAGATTAAATCTAAAGCTGATTTTTGATGCAGATAGCGGTCGTATTTTAGGTGGACAAGCATTTGGAGAAAAAGGTGTCGATAAACGGATGGGAGAACTTTCTGTAGCGATCACCGGAAACTTGACAGTCTTTGATTTGCCTGATTTGGAGTTGCCTTACTCTCCACCGTATTCTACTACCCGTGACCCGTTGAATATAGCTGGTTATGTCGCAATCAATCAAATGACGAATATCGTAGAAACGATCAAAGCAGGCGATATACCCGAAAACGATTTGAAAGAAGCGTTCTTTTTAGATATACGTGAACCTAATAAAGCACCTTCTGGCAGTATCTCGGCAACAAAAAATATTCCAATGAATGAGTTACGAGATCGAATCAATGAAATCCCAAAAGATAAAAAAGTTTACATTACTTTCAGAAGAGGATTGAATACTTATACTTCTGCCCGAATCTTGGCAGGTTTGGGTATCAAAGCGATTTTGATTGAAGAATAAAAAACGACCGCGGTGGGTAGCCGCGGTCTAGGAGTTATTTTTACTTGAGGAGTAAAAATGAAAAAGTATATAGGGTTGTTGGTTGGTATGTATATAGAATAGAAGATAAATGTGTAGAAATTGTGCATTATTTCTTCACATTTATTAGGTTATAGTTTAAGAAAGTTTAAACATCCCGCAGTTTGGTTATTTTAGGCGTTTCTTTTCATAAAAAAACATGTTGTGACTCTGAGACAAATCATAGTCCATAGTGATGTCTCTAGAGTAACTACGCCTAATATTACGAGGCATAATATTAATTCATCAGCACTAGTACCTAAACTATCATCCCTTTCGAATATTTTTTCTTATATAATAAAGTTTGCTTTCACTCCTCTAATCTCACCAAATCGACTGGCTTGCGTTGTGTGATACTAGGAACTGATTTGTTTAGAACGACTTTTCTATTGTAATCATATTTTTCGCCATCCTCGTTGTCTTCTAATCCTTCAATGAATGATCCCTAATGTGTGTATTAAGTAATTTAATTTTTTTGTTCCTATTTGTTTAACAAATAAATAATATAAAAGGTAAATAAAAAAGAGTGGATTTCTCCACTCCATGAAAAGCCGACTTTTTGGGACGCTTTTTTTTGCCAAGCCTCACATTTTTATAGCCAAACTTCTTTTGCGACTTTCTGCAATAATTGGATTTTCTTCCATTGTTCTTCTTCTGTTAAATGGTTTCCTTCTTCTGTTGAAGCAAACCCACATTGAGGACTGATACTTAGATTTTCCAACGGTATAAATTGTTGTGCTTCTTTTATTCGTTCTTTTATCTTCTCCGTATCTTCCAAATCTGGAAACTTAGAAGTAACTAATCCTAAAACGACTTTACTTTCTTTGTTATTCCAATGTCTTAAAGGGGTAAAATCACCTGCTCGTTCAGAATCGTATTCCAAAAAGAAACCATCATAATTCGTTGAAAACAACTCTTCTGCAATGGGTTCATATCCACCGGAGAACAGCCAAGAAGAAGCGTGATTACCACGGCAGATATGTGTCGTGATCGTCAAATCTTCTGGTTTGTCTTCCAGTGCGTTATTGATAATCTCTGTACAAATATGGGCCATTTCTTTCGGATCAATTCCTTTTTGAAGAAGTGTTTCTCTTTTAGTTTGATCAGCTAAAAACGCCCAATTTGTATCATCGAATTGCAAGTAGCGACAACCTTTTTCATAAAAAGCATGGATGGCTGCTTTGTAAGTAGATGACAAGTCCTCATAAAAATCAGATAGATCAGGATAGATCTCATTGATTTTTGAAGAACCATCGTTAGATAGAATCTCTTGTCGTAAAATCATCGTGGGACTAGGGATCGTTGCCTTTGCGACAAAAGTATCATCTGTTTCCACTACTTCTTTCAGAAAAGCAAAATCTTTTAAAAATGGGTGGTTTGTATTGAAAGATAATTTATCTACTACCCGAATATTATAAGCTGGAGCTGCTTTCCCGTGGAATGTTTGATTATATCCAGTTTCTGGAACATAGCCTTCGATACCATTTAGTTCTTCTAAAAAATCAAGATGCCAAAATCCGCGCCGAAATTCGCCATCCGTAATTCCTTTGATGCCCACTGCTTTTTGATCTTCTACTAATCTCTTTATCTCCTGATCTTCGATTGTACGAAGTTCTTCTTTTGAAAGTAAGCCTTCTTGAACTTTTTTTCTTGCTTCTTTGATCGATTGCGGACGTAAGAAACTTCCGACATGATCTACTGTAAATGGTTTGTTTTTGCTCATTTCACTCACTCTTTTCTTTGTTTTTTGTAAAAAAAAATCCTTTTACTAGCAAATACTAGTAAAAGGACGATTATACTCGTGGTACCACCTTTTTTCAGAAAAAACATTCTTTCTCTCAGCCTGACAATAAAATCAGTGGTCTTGGTAACGAAAGACTGTTCGTTTTTGCCTACCTTTCGACAAAAAATCCTCTAAGGCCATTTTCGACAGTCAACTTCTAGCTTTTTACACCAACCAAAGCCTCTCTTGAACCATTTCCTGTCTACTTTCCTTCTCATCGGATACTATTAGAATAAAATTAGAATAGCATGTTTGAAAGAAAAGTCAATAGGGGATAAGAACAAACAAAAACTAATTTGTTATCTTTAGATCACTTCCTTAAAATAATTATACCCGTTTCAACTACATAAAAAGGACCTAGTTTTGAAAAATTTCCCATCAAAACTAGGTCCTTTTTATTATAGTTATGCAAATTTGCTGATTTCTTCATTATTTCCGTCTTATGAGGTTTTAAAAAGTTTTATGGTACGTTCTATATTTTCAGCTTCCTTATCCCCATATAAGATGCGTTCTACTTTACCATTTTTTATAAAAATTACAGCAGGAATACTTTCGACACCTAATTTATTATAATATTTTCTGAAATTATCAACATCGGTTTTATTTCCAGTAGTATCTAGGTAATTAATTTCTAGTTTTTCCTTTTCCAAATAAGAAATTAATTTTGGTTTATATAATATACAGTCTGGACAATTTTCTCTACCAATGTAAACAATACTATTCCCCTTACTATCCATGATAGAGTCTATACCTTGAATTGTAGTTGTTTTTAAAGGCTCCTGTTTAATTCTTGATAATTGAGTAGAACCTAATACAAGTGTAACCATTGCTGCTAATGATATTACCAAATAAACAGCTTTTTTATTTTTTTTAGCATACACTATTCCAAAAATCATAAATGCTAAACAAGTATATAAAAGTAATATTTGCCAAAAAAAGATTCGTGTAAAATGTATTTCTAATGAATTTTCAGAACCATTTGCAATTCCTGATATAGTTAACAGGTTCAATGGTGCCTGAAAAGTTGTTCCGTTTAAAAAACTATTTACTCCATTAGGAATTATCAACGCAACTAGAATTGAAAATGTTGCAAAAAATGAAACGCCGCTATATTTAAAGATGTCAAGAATTATTTTTTTCATAGTCGTTCTTTCTCCCATTTAGTATTAAATACGTGATTTGTTATGATAAAACCAGTAACAATAAAAATTGTTACTAATGTGATTTGGATAATACTAGAATAACTATTAAAAAGGTTAATTAAATAAGTAATCGGAAATAAGCCTAGTACACAAACCAATATAAGGCTAGTTTGCGATAATGGATTTTCTTTACTGTATGGAAAGAAAACACCCAAAATAATAGAACTAAGAGTAGAAGTTGCTAAAATTCCTAAACCAAAAAGGCATTCTCTTAAACTTGGAACTTTAAAAAGAAGCATTAATAAAAAGAAGAAAGAGGTAACAACAAATGTGCTGATGAACTTCCCTAAAAAATATTGACTTCTCTTAACTCCTAAAATTCTATAAAAACTTAACATCTTTTCATCTACGCCATAACTTAGAAAGCCAAGTGTACCTAACAAGCCAGCATCTATCTTAATAAGAATATCTAATATTGGAAGATGACTCAGTAGTGTAAAGATATTTAATCCTAATAGTAGAAGAATTAAAAGAATTGTATTTTCAGAGCGTAACAATAATTTCATATCTTTAAGAATAAGACTAATATTTAAGCTTTTGGTATTATTGATTTTAGCAAATACTTTTGATTGATATTCATTTTTATCTTGAATGGAAGAAAGCAAAGCAAAACTATGGATACAAGCAATAAATATTACTAATTCTACTAAAACAAGAAGTAAAAGATTAACAGAAAAGGTATTCTCTAAAATAATATGGCCTAAAAATCCCAAGTTCCAGAATAAGATATTATAAGAAAATGTTTCGTAATTTAGTAAGATATTTTGAATATTTTCAAGCAAAGTAACAACAATTCTCAATATAATAATCGTTTGCACCAATAAAGAAACACTTTTAGCAAAGGGAATTTTCATGCGTATTCCTAAAAAAAATAAAATATTATAAGACAAATTCATTAATAAAGTGATAAATATTGATTGTAATAAGAAAATTCCTGCTATTCTTAATGACAGAGAAACTGATATTCCATTTGTTACAAGTTGTGGAATGATAATTATAGAAAATAAGATAGAAGGTATTGCTACCTGTATGCTTAACGGAAAAGAATAATATCCAATATACATAGCTAATTTAGATATAGGCAACCTATCCAAGTTTCTTAAAATTTTAGATTCATCTGGATCAAGAAATTTTAAAACAATAAAAATAGAAAAAGTAAAGATTGATAGCGATATTAAATAGGTTAAATTTGCAGAATAAAGTATCTCTAAATTCCCATTTAAAAAAATAGATACAATATCATGTGTTAGAATATTTGCTAGTAAAGCAGAAATTCCGATTATGATAAAAACAGAAAGAAACATTCCAATTCTCTTTTCTTTTGAATTTAGAACTTGATTGATTTTATTTCTATATACTTTCGATAACATCGAAATAATCTTCAAGATAACAATCAATTTCATTCTCCCTTTCTTTCAAAAATGCCGCCTCAAGAAATGCCTCTTCTATTTTATTTTTTTTATATTGGGATTTGATTTCTTCAGGAGTACCACCTCCTACTACTATTCCACGAGTTAAAATTAAAATTTTGTCACATATTTCTTCAATAAAGAGTAAATCATGACTAGTAATAAGTATTATTTTCCCCTTGCGTTTAAACGAATCCACTATTTTTTTCAGAACATAAACAGCTTCGACATCTAATCCTCTACAGGGTTCGTCTAAAACTAAGACATCAAATGGTTTCATAATCATTGAAATAATCTGCAACTTTTTCTTCATACCGTGAGAATAAGAACTGATTAGCTTGTCTATATCTTTTTCCAAATCAAATATTTTTAATAATGTAATAATCTGGTTCTTATTGATTCCCTTATACATACTTTTTATAAATGCAAGGTACTCAAAACCTGTCAATTCCTCGATTAAGATAATTTCATCAGAAATATAGGCAAATCTATTTTTTATAGCATCATTATCAACATTTTGTCCAAATAAAGAAATACTTCCTTTGTCTTTCTTTATTATTCCGAGAATAGAATTTAGTAAAGTTGTTTTTCCTGAACCATTCGGTCCTGCCAAACAAAGAATTTCTCCTTTTGAAATTTGAAAAGAAATTTCTTTTACTCCATTTTCAGAGTTTTTGTATATTTTATTTAAATCATTAATAGCTAACATATTTTATCCTCTACATCCAATAGAATTGATTAAACGGGAGCGTCAATAATTTTGTGTAAATGGTTCT
>NZ_KV815605.1:0-5431 GCF_001814285.1 Enterococcus sp. HMSC076E04
AATAGATTTTTTGGAAAACTTTGCAACAGAACCATCCACGGCAACAGTAGGTATTGCTATAGGATCGGGGAGTGATATTGCAATTGAATCTGGAGGTATTGTACTAGTCAAAAATGATTTGATGGATGTTGTAACTTCTTTAGTATTAGCACGAAAAACATATAGTCGGATTTTGATTAACTTATTTTGGGCTTTCATATATAACGTGATAGATATTCCAGTCGCAGCGGGTATATTCTCAGCACTTGGATTTACACTATCTCCAGAGTTAGCTGGTCTTGCAATGGCACTTAGCTCAATTACTGTTGTTTTGAGCTCACTATTATTGAACTATGTGCGCTTGCCAAAAAATGGTGAGACACTTATAGATAATAGTTAGTATTTGTAATATACAAAAGTGACGCTTTTAATTATAATAGTAATTTTCCTTTTTCAAAATTTGAATCAGAGTCTTAAATACTAGGCATACAATAAGAGAACCAAAAATCAGAACTACTGGATGTAGTTCTGATTTTTGATTCTACAATATTTAGTGTTGGTGGAAAATCTACAGATTTTCTACTGACACTTTTTTTGTAAAAAAAGATAGAAAAAGAGATAGCCTAACTGGTGGAATTTAGTCGTCTAAAACAAAACCATACCAAGAAAGGATATCTCCATGTATCATTGTACTAGAAAATTGTTAGGTTTAACAGATGAAAATTTATTCTTCGAAGAAGAATGGTTAGAGACAGTAGAAGAAGATGGTTTTCGCACCAATCTTATCCATGCTAAACTTAGCTATATACTAAGCCATTGCCGTAAATGTGGCATCAAAAATGAAGGACAAATCATCAAGAATGGCTCACATAAAACAAAAGTCCAACTTTTGCCTTATCGAGCAACCAAAACAGAATTACGCTTGGTACGTACGCGCTTTTACTGTAAAGAATGTCAGTCGACATTCAACGCTCAGACCAATTTGGTAGATGAAAACTGCTATCTCTCAAAGGAATTAAAGGTACAAATTGCCTTGGAGCTGGCGAAGAATACAACAAGAAAAGAAATTGCCGATCGCTATTTTGTCTCTGACGTAACCGTTCTGCGTGTCCTGCACACCTGTTTAAAAACGTATCATCCTCGTTTTGATACGTTACCTTCGGTCCTTTGTTTTGATGAGTTCAAATCGATGAAGTCCTGCAGTGGAAAAATGAGTTTTGTTTTTATGAATGGGCAGACCCAGCAATTAATCGGTGTATTGGAGAATCGTCGCCTTGCTTTCTTAAAACCATATTTCCTTAAATTCACTAGAAAAGCACGAGCGAACGTGAAATACGTCGTGATGGATATGAATGCCCCTTATTTTGAACTTGTAAAAGCGGTCTTCCCAAACGCCAAAATCGTGACCGATCGCTTTCACATTGTCCAACAAATCACTCGTACGTTAAATCAGTTGCGAATCAAAACAATGAACAGGTTTCAAAAAACGGAACCGACAAAGTATTGACGATTGAAGCGATTCTGGAAATTACTCCTTACGCATGCCTATGATCTGGATAGTTCCGATTATCAATATGATCGAGCCTTTCGCAGACCAATGACGCAAAAAGCGATGGTCGATGAGCTTTTGAGTTACGACGAGCAATTAACCAGGGCTTACGAGACTTGCCAGCTCCTCCTCTATCACTTTAAACACAAGGACAACCAAAGTTTTTTCGATACGATCAACAGCTTAGATCAATGCCTTCCACAATGGTTTTGTAAGAAGCTGACGTTTTTAAATAAATACAAATTAGGGATTCAATATGCTTTAAAACCCAGGTATAGTAATGGTGCATTGGAAAGAACAAATAATAAGATAAAAGTGATAAAACGAGTAGCCTACGGCTATCGAAATTTCCACAACTTTCGAGCAAGAATTTATCTCATTCAAGGCTTGATCTTCCAAGTAAAACAAAAACCAGTTAAGCACTCTGCCTAACTGGTTATGACTAAATTTTCAGTTGTCTCTCTACCAGCACTAAATGTCGAAGAGCCAAAAATCTGAGCCAGAATGAGGTTCGTTCTGACCCAGATTTGATTTTGCACAACTCATCAGTCCTTATTAACAAAGAGCTCATATTCCTCATGTTGAGAATACGAAGGCCATGTACCAGCTTATTGGTTTAGTATATAAAATTACTCATTATTTTCGTCATATTCCATCTCATCTTCAGTTACCCACATATGATTCTTAACTTCTTCTTGACCATCGGTTGGAGTGTAATTAACAACGTAAACAGTTCCTGTAATAGATTTATCTACTTTTGCTTCAGCTCCCATCATCCCATCCATGTGATCGGCATTCAAGATAACAGTATCGCCCTCATTTGCTACAGTCTCAGTATCTTTTAACTCTTCTTGTACTACCCATCGATGATTGTTAACCATTGGTCCCCCAGTTTTTGGCTCATAGCTTACTTCATACATTGTAGTATCAAAGGCCCCTACAACTTGAGCATTTGCACCTTTCATCCCTTCCATATGATCGCCTAGCAGTATAACATTACTTCCCACCGGGAATTTAGGGTTCGCAGCATCTTTCATTGAAGAAGGAACCATACCTTCGTGATTCATTCCCTCCATACTATTCATTTCACTAGACGCTGTAGAAGTCGATTCCTCGTTTGTGCTTTTAGAATTATTCGATTCACTTTGATTGCTACACGCTCCTAAAAATACAATAATTCCAAGACTTGCAAATACTAATTTTGTCATCTTTTTCACTGTCTTCATCCTCCTTTAATTAATCACATTTAGGTCATCTCATAAATTTGTAATCCAAAAACTTCTTTTTTAATTGTAGCTATTGATAAGTCCTTCTTAGAAAAGATTACTACAGAATTTGATAAGATATCTAAATGAACTTTTTCGACACTATCTATCGAAATCAGTTGAAAAAATATTTTTTTTGCCCAACATTCACATACTAGTTTAGCAATTTTTATCTGTTTTTGAAACAAATAACTCTCCTCCTTTATTGAAATGGTAGCTTTATAACAAATTTAGTTCCTAGACCTAATTTACTTTTTACAGTTATACTACCTTTATGCGCTTCAATAACGCTCTTTACAATAGCTAATCCGATACCTTGCCCCCCTAAAGCTCTACTTCTGGAGGGGTCAGCCATATAAAATCTATCAAAAATATGAAGTTGCTGATCTTTTTCTATACCGATGCCGTTGTCTTCAACAATTAAAAGAACATGGTCTTTATTTTTACTTATAGAAAACTTAATGGTTCCCTCCTTTTGCGTAAATTTAATAGCATTATTCAAAAGATTGATAACAACTTGGTTCATTTTATCTTTATCTGCAGATATATTGATGTTATCCCCTTGGATTTCAACATGAAGGTTTTTTGACTCAATTTTGCTGGCGAAATTTTCAATAACGGATTCAATCAACTTATATATGTTAAACTCAGTTTTATTTAAATGATCATATTTTGCTTCAATTTTGTTGATTACTTCTATATTTCCAATTAAACGAGTTAGACGATCTATTTCATCATAACAAGATTGTAGGCGCTCGGGAGTTATTTTCCAGACTCCGTCAATCATTCCTTCCACATTGCCTTTAAGGGTAGCTAATGGAGTTCTTAATTCATGTGAAATATCAGTAGTTAATCTTTTTCGAAGTCCATGCTGTTTCTCCAACTGATTACTTAAATCATTTAGGGAATCAATCAAGGAATTAATTTCAATAATTGAAGTTTCTTGTGGGATTTTATCAGCATATTCCCCACGGGTTAATTTATGTGTAAAGTCGCTTACATGCTTTAGTGGTAATCCTAATCTAGCAGAGATCCACGAAGCAAGTATAAATGATACAAGAAGAGCTGCAATAGCAACATACATTAAACTTTGTTTCATACTGGAGATAAACAAGGCATCGTGCTCAGTATAAGCAAAAGGTCCGAAATAATAAAACGTTACTTTTCCAAACTCGTTTCCATCATTAATTAACTTCTTTTTCGCTTCTATTGTTTCGTCTAGTTTCACACTTTTTTTCTCAGAAACTTTCAAGGCATTTTTTTTCAGTTTGTCCTGTGCTGACTTCAAATTTTTTCCTTTAAGTTCCCAAACCATGTTGCCTTGTTCGTCTTCTATAGAAAAATAAATATTATTTTCTAATGCTTTCTCAGAAAGTGCTGCAAGTTCCTCGCTGTTCCATGTTTCTCCACTATTTAACCACAATAAATCAATTGTATATACATACTGATTCAACAAATCTTCTTGTCGCTCTTCTACGTATTTACTAAAATGATTGTTCGTCAAACTTAATGCGACTAAACTAATCGATCCTATTATTAATGTTGCGATTGCTAAAAAGGAAAGAACTAATTGAGTTTTTATCGTTCTTTTTCTCATTAGTGGCCACCAAATCTATATCCTGTACCATGGACTGTCAAAATATACATAGGTGATTTAGCATCATTCTCAATTTTATGTCTTAAGTTTTTTATATGAGAATCGATGCTCCTATCTAGTCCATCAAATTCTATTCCCTTAACTTTCTCTATCAAATCACTACGAGAAAAGACTTTATTAGGTGTGGATATTAGGGCGTGTAGAATATCAAATTCAGTTGTTGTGAGGTTTAATTCCACTTGATGTAGATAAACTTGGCGACTTTCAGGATATACTATCAATTCCCCATTACTTGAAGAAAGCTTATTAGGATTTGATAAGGTCTCAGTTCTGCGCAATACAGTTTGTATTCTCGCAACTAATTCTTTGGGACTAAATGGTTTAATCATATAGTCATCGGCACCTAACTTGAGACCAGTAAGAATATCATCCTCATCAGACTTAGCTGTTAACATTATAATTGGTACATTTGATACTTCTCTGATTTTTCTACACACAGTCAATCCATCAGTATCCGGAAGCATTAAATCTAACACAACTAAATCAGGATTATTTTTCTCGAACTTTTCCAATGCCATTGCGCCACTTATTGCTTTATAAACTGAATAATGATTAGCAACTAGATAGGCATCAATAATTTCTAATATTTTTTCTTCATCGTCCACAATAAGAATTTTCATAGACAATCATCCTTCTTAAATTATTTTCTATTTAATTTCCATTTGTCCCATCATTCCATACTCTTCATGTTCTAATATATGACAATGATACATGAAAATACCTTCACGGTCGAATTTCACAAGAAGTTCTACTGTTTCATCCGGATTTACCAGCACAGTATCTTTCCATCCTTGCTCGTTTAGTGCGGGCTGATTTCCATCTCTAGATAAAATTTGAAACTGAACACCATGGATATGGAACGGATGAATCATGCCTCCCATCATACTACTAATATTGTTAACTTCCCAAATCTCTTGAGTACCTAATTTTTTATATAAATCTATTCTTTGGATCTGTGTCAATAAAGTGGACTCATTTTTT
>NZ_KV815606.1:0-5236 GCF_001814285.1 Enterococcus sp. HMSC076E04
TTTCTATTTACACAAAATATTTTACACTCTCTAATAAGAGTTTGGACCTAGCAAACAATATTAATGAGGTCATTAAATCTTATTATCTTTAGTGATATAACGAAATATCTACACAGACAAAATTATGATCTTGCGTAAAGTTATAAAATATTAATAAAAATATTTTATTAATGAAAAGCTTGGTAGCACGGTTATTCATATGCTAATTTATTTCACTTTATAGTAAGGGGAGTTCTTAGTATATTGTCCAAATTTAAATTTCATATAATTTAATTATGTAAATTAGCTATTCTAAGAACTTCTACGGATAACTGCCCGTCTAAAATTTAAATAAGAGCTTAGAATCTTCATATAAGTAAGGTTAATTTTTTTGTACAAAATAGTCGGAATATTCTGAGTTACTGAAATGATATAAAATCATAAACTAAATCCCTTGATTTTCTTGACTTTGAACAGAGTATGTATATAAGTTTATGATTATGGTAAAGTATATATATAATCATGAACTCAGAATATTTTTAAGAAGGGAAACAATAGTGAGCTATAATGTACAACCGTTAAGGACAAATGAAGAGATACAAGATTTTCAGTTTTGGCTAAGAAGAACAAGTAATCCGGAAAGAGATAGTTTTTTATTTTTGTTTGGAATCAATAATGGTTTACGTATGTCAGATATTATAGGATTAAAAGTTGGAGATATACGAGGTAAAAGTAAGCCTATTATTGTTGAACGTAAAACAGGTAAGCGAAAACCGATTTTCATAGATAATTTGAGAGAAGAGATTTTATTATATACTGAAGGCAAAGAAGAAAATGATTGGTTGTTTCCAAGTCGGCAACAAGGTCGACATATAACAAGGGATCGTGTCTATCAGATATATGCGGATATAGCGGAAAAATTAGGAAGAGATGATATAGGAACACATACATTAAGAAAAACTTTTGGGTATCACTACTACAAAAAAACTAGAGACATTGCTACCTTAATGTTTATTTTTAATCATAGTTCTCAATCGATTACTAAAAGATATATTGGAATTACAGAAGATGAAATCGGTGCTTCCTTAAAAGGATTTAAATTAGGTATTTAATCTTTGCATGATTAGAGATAAAAAAAACCAACTACGAAATCTATTTGTAGTTGGACTTTTTTTTATAATGAATTCAATGCATCAATTGTAGCCGCATTGTCTATATGGGTATATAAAGTCGTTGTATTGGTACTTGAATGTCCCAATTGTTGGGCAGTCAATACCAAAGAATTCGTCTGTTGGTAGAGTCTAGTAGCCAATGTATGACGCAGTTTATGCGGACTGACTTGGACTCTGAATCCTTTCGAATATTTTGCTACCATCCGTTCGATTGCAATACCGGATATACGTTTGGCTTCTCCTTGGTAAATTGCTAGAAATAATGCTTTTTCGTTTTCTGTTACTTTATATCTTTCTTTCCGAATAGCTAGATAATTAGCTAAATATTCCATTGCGAACGCTGCTATATTGACCGCATCTCTCTTATTTCCTTTTCTAGTTACTACCACATTATTCTTATCCAAAGATAGATCATCTAAGTTAATATTTACAACCTCGGAGAGTCTCAATCCAGATCCTAAAATCAGTGCATTGATCGCCAGGTCTCTTTCTACATCTCGATGGTAATAGATCAGAGCTCGTTTGCTCAAAGTATTTTTATATTCATTGGCAATATAATCTAGATAATTTTGTGTATCTTCGTCTAGAAATAATTTTTTCTCAATGGCATTTGCACGAGCTGCTAAAGTTGTTTTATCTGTGATAGTTGCTACCTGGTCCATAGGATTATCGTCTAAGTATGGTTTTCCTAGAGGATTATTGGAACTTTTCGAAAGATACTTAAATAGAACTTTCAATGCTGTTATATTTCTATTGATAGTAGAAGTGGATAGGCCTAAGTTATTATTATCTTCGAGCTTAGCTTTTGTTGTATCTTTTTTTACATTTTCTTTTGCGCGACGTTTCAAATGAGATTTGTACAAGTTTAGGTCATAGGCAGTTAAATGTCTTATCGAGGTGATTGAAGTATCAGGAACGATAGACTCACTCAGAAGCCATTCATAAAAGAGCTTATAATTTTTTAGATATTCTAAAGTGGTTCGAGGTGATTGATCTTTATCTTCACGATCTTGAACAAAATCTTTTATATAATCGGGCATATGAAGTATGATTGTATCTATTTTTTGATATATTTCTGTATTTTTCATGTCATTCATCCTTTCAATAAGTAGGAGAGAGGAGTATCCCTACAATTGGACTATACCAATTATAGGGACGTTTGTCAATTGGTATGCTATATTTTTTTTGGAAAACACAAATTATGTAAGGTTCTATATAATCATATAAAATAAATGGTATATATAAATAGGCGAGGGGATAGCAGTTTGTATTCTAAAAATTTTTTTGGTTTTTCTTAATTCTATAGAAAGAACAATCTTTCTATAGAGTTAGACATGAGAGGGACTACGATTGATTTAAAATCAATAAGCGTATATACTGTATATACAAACAAAAAAGGGGAGAAGACTATGGCAATCAAAGAAAGAAAATTCAGAGAAGTAGGGAATTCAGTAGTATTAACTATTTCAAAGGAGTTTCTTAAAGAAAATGGGTTAAATCCTGGAGATACGGTTTTTTTAGATGAAGAAAAACTTCGAGCAGCAATTACAAAAAAACAAACCTTATCTGATGAGATCGATGTAGCAATATCTCAAGCATTAACTGAATATGATACTACTTTTAGAGAGCTTGTCGATAAATGAGTGTTCATTACCTAGAAGCCAAAGATGTTATAAAAATGAATGTGATCCAAATAAAAAAATACTCTCCTAATGAACCCATTGGTGTAAAGGACGCGAATGCTTTAGAAATGTGTGTAGGACAACTTCGAGCCTCAGCTTTTGGTGAAGAGGTTTATCCTTCGATTTATGAAAAAGCAGCTATCCTACTTATACAATTGATAAAGAAACATCCTTTTCATAATGCAAATAAACGTACTGCTTTCTTAGCTACTTTTGTCTTTTTGAAAATCAATGGACAGCTTTTAGCTATTGATCAAAAAGATGCTGTAAATTTAGTGGTATATATTGCTACATATGATAAGGATTTTGACCAACTAAAATATGAAGTGATCAACACTATAAAGACACATACGAAACCCATTTAAGGAGTTGCTGTATGTGTCTTTATAGTGTTATTAGCTGCTATAGCGAAATAATTGAAGTAAATTACAAATAGCTATAATTCAAATCCAAGTATACAGAAAACGTAAATTTTCTATATACTTGGATATGCTGGAATGTTTAAGAGAATAATTACATTTCTAGAAAATACGATAAAAATTACAGGATAATTAGCCATATCCTACCTCCTCTAGCAGTTGCTCAAAAGTTAGCACTAAGTAACTTCTTTTTTGTTGCTGGTAACAATTTATCAATACTAAAATAGCTTTTAAGTATCTAATAAATACTAATTTTAAAGCTCTTAATTATTATGAAACACGATATAACAATATTGCTATATCGTGCTATTGTAATATTATACATTTGAAGACAGCGTATTCTTGTTCTAATATCAGGAATTTTTTATAAATATCAGTCATATTAAGACTCAAAATTTATTGGTATGTTCCTCTGTATAGAGTTTGACCGTCTACCATTATATAGCAATTATTATCATTGTTGTCTTGCACCAATATACCGTTAAGGGTAGCACTAGGAGTAGTAACAATCACTGGAAACTCATGAGAAAGCTCGGTCATTTTTCCTGTTCTGCTAGAAGTCAATTAATACTGTACCCGTGGTGCTAGTTAATTTTTTCCTAGAGGAAAATGTTTAAACATGTTGGTAAATCAACAAAAAAACGCATACAGTAGTCTCAAAACTCCCAAGAAATGAGGACTACATATGCGTTCATCAAAATATACTGAACATTATGACTTAGCCAATCCTGTTACTAAAGTCGATGATATCCCCGATTATGAAATGTACAGTCAAAAAATCGATAGCTTAAATAAGCGTTTTGGCAATCGTGTTTTAAAAGGCATCGAAATCGGTTACATCGCTTCTGAAAAGGATCGGATCATCGACTATTTAGCCGATAAAGATTACGATTTAAAATTACTCAGTGTGCATCATAATGGTCAATTTGATTATTTAGATGACGAAGTCAAAGATATGGATCCTGCTATTGTGATTCCTCAGTATTTTGCACAACTTTCAGAAGCACTAGTTGTTATAGAAGCAGATGTCTTTGCTCATTTTGACTATGGTTTTCGGGTATTTGGTCTATCCGTTGCTGAATTTAAACAATATGAAGCGCAGTTTTTACCGATTCTAGATCAAGTAATCAAAAATAAATTGGCATTCGAATTAAATGCTAAGAGCGCTTACTTGTATGACAATTTAGCGTTATATGAATATGTCATCGATTTATATCTTTCACGTGGTGGTACCTTGTTTAGTGTTGGATCAGATGGGCATTACCTTGAACATTTCCGTTTCCATTTCGATGATCTTTTTGCTCTGTTAAAAGCAAAAGGTGTGACGGAATTAGCGATTTATCAAAAAGGAAAGCGAATTATGGTTCCATTACCAGTCTAAAAAAACGTCCTCAGCATCAAAAGTGAGGACGTTTTTTTAGATTTCTTTTTCTAAAATCGGACAAATACGATCTTGTTTTCCTAAAGGAAAATGTTTGATCCCGATTTTTTTAAATCCATGACGTTCATAAAAACGAATACCTGCATGATTTTTTTCATAAACAGTCAAACGTAAATAACGTTTTTGTTTCGTTTTAGCATAACGATTCGCTTCATCGAGTAACCGTTGCCCTAACCCTTTGTTTTGATAATCTTTGAGCAGATAGATCCGTTGAATCTCTATAGCATCTTTTTCATCATTGACTTTCATATAACCAATGAGTATTTGATGATCCTTAATACCAATAAATTTACTGGTTGACTGTGCCAATTCTACTGCCAATATTTCAGTTGTCAATTGTGTCTGTAAATATCCTTGCATATCAAGTGGATCTGCGCCATCGATAAACGATTCATAAAAACTGACAACACTTACAACTTGTAAAGCATCTAGATCATCATAATCTAAATACGCTAGTGTGATTTGATTGTTCATCTAACTCCTCCTTTTGACATAGTATACTATAAATCACCCGTGGTGCTAGTTAATTTTAATATCCTAAAG
>NZ_KV815607.1:0-30316 GCF_001814285.1 Enterococcus sp. HMSC076E04
TTTCTATTTACACAAAATATTTTACACTCTCATCGTTGTTATTCGAAACATTCTGTCAAAAACTCCATATTAAATGGTAAAAAGTGGCATTACATAATAGAAAGAACCCCTTTACAGTATAAATGTGGGAGTTTGCTCCCGCATAAAAACAAAAAGAAAGGAGTGGGAGACACCCAGTTACGATTATTGGGGAGAGAACTACATATTCAAAGATCGTAAGAAGGGGAACAGAAGCAATTCACGTACAATGCTGACCGTCAAGTTTGTCACAACAAATGATCGTTAGGTGTTTAGCAAAATCAATACTATTTGATCGATCAGACTTGTGTCAATTGAGCAAAAGCTACGGAGGTTAGAAACAGACAAAACTATTTTTACACTATTTATTTATGTTTAAAACAAGAGAAAATAGCATACCTTCTTTGCTGACGGTTTAAAACAGATCGTTTTTGATCTGTATAGGAAAAATAAAGGAGGTAAAACGTTCATTGAAAAAAATAAAAAAGCTATTAACTAGTACACTATCTTTGGGACTGGTTCTAGGGAATATGGGCGGTACCGTAGTAGAAGCCGCCTCTGCCTTACATTCGATCGACTTACCAGTATTAAGGCAATTGCGCCCTCATGAAGAAAAAGAACAGGAAGAAACGAATGAAGAGGAAAACAAACCACGAGCATCTACCTTGCCACGATTACCCATAGAAACACAAGAAAAAGAAGAGTTACGAATGGAGAATGTCCTTCAGGAGTCACGACTAGCTAGATGGTCACGTGAAGAAATAGAAAAAGAAGCATTTAATTTTGCTGCACGTTTGACCGAATATAGGTTGAATGAGGCAATGAAAAAACATAATCATTCTTTTGTAAATGGGGAAATGATAGAAATTCATTTTGTACCAACTGTTGACGACATATTTAATACGCCCGAAGGTATTCGTCCCAGTTTTCCTTCTAATGCGCTTCATAACAATACAGTGGTTATCTGGCCCAATGGGGGTGTAACTATTGATAATTCTATTTCTTATACAGAAAGTGGGAATTGGAGATATGAATTGTCAACCCGTGGTGGCGCTAATGCAACTCAATCAATGACTCTAACTAGAATAGGAAATCAACAAAATTTAGGCACAGAAACTATGGGAATATGGATAGGCCTTTGGCTAAGTTTTAACAGCTCCGGCGCAGACTACGCAGAATCCGTAAAAACAATAAACTTCCTTTCTGCAGCACAAGCTATGGGAGACATCAAAGTCGAAGCAAAAACAGGTCCGCATTCTTTATGGGAAAATGATGCCCTTCCTGATCCTTCTGATTATGTGACGATTGATCGTAGTAATGTCAAATGGGATCTGAAGACAGAATGGGAAACTCCGCCTAGAATGGATATAGTAGGTACTCAAAATACTAGAATTAAAGTAACCGAAGATACTTCTGGCAGAACGACTACTGTAACTGTGCCGATCACGGTTCAGGATAGAGCACTACAAATCACTGGGAAGGCTGGTCCGCATTCCATTTACGTGAGCGAAGCAATCCCTAATCCTGCTGACTACTTTGAAGTGAGATACCCTCTTGGACAGACCCATCAGTTAGAGTGGCTCGATGCTGATACGAGCTCAGTTGGTACGAAAACGTGGCGGGCAAAAGCAACGGCTGCTGATGGACGTGAAGCTACTGGTTCGATCACGATGGATATTCTTCCTCAACCAGAGTTAGAACTAAAATTGAAGGATGTAGAAGATCGACATCTCGGTGGAAATTATCCTGCACTTTCCTCTTCATTCCGTGAATATATCCAAGAAGCGACGATGGAAGGGCAAAGGCTTAATACAGCTGACTTAGAGTTTGTCGCCGCTGAATCAACAGAGCCAGATTCTTCTATCGTAGGAGAACAGGCGCTCAAACTGACTGTTCAAACGAGACACCCTGTTACAGGTCGAATGATCAAAGGAACAGCTGAAACAACAGTCAATATTCGTTGGGGCGACACGTTCTTATTGAAAGCCCATGATGGACGATCAGCTGGAGCATACGCTTTCCAGTTGAGGAATGGGAATAATGCTCGAATCGTGGCAACTCGAGGATTAGATTCTCCTCTCGATGAACGGATTGGTCTTGAAGATTCGTTGTATTACTCTATTGAGGTGCTACGAAATGACCGACAAGCTTATTACCATGAGGTGCCGGGGAGAGCTACTCTACAGCAAGTGATCACGACATTCGGAAATGGATACCTTGATGTACAGTTGGGCGATATCATCAATATTCACCATCCACAAAAGAGTGCAGGAAGCTCAGTCTTGATGGTAGAAGAAGAAGAACAGGACTTCACTTACGGAACAGATAACGCCTATTATCGTGTCACAGCTTTCGGATTTGAACCACTTCCTGTACTCCCTGATCCGGCGATCCAACTGAAATTGAAGCCAATGGAAGAACGTACATTAGGAGAAACTTCTGCGTCACTGGCAAGTACGTTTAAAAATTATATCGAAGAAGCCACTTTTGAAGGGGAATCAGTTGCGATCGAGGATTTAGAATTCGTCGCAGCAGAATCGACAGAGCCGACGAATACGATTGCTGGCAAACAAGATATTCGGATCACGGTACAAGCGAAACACCCGATTTCTGGGGAGACGATCAAAGGAACAGCCGAAACATCGGTCAATTATCTTTGGGGAGATACATTCATGATCAAGTCAAGCGAAGGTGGCTCAGCAGGAGCTTATTCCTTACATCTAAGAAGTGGGAATGCAGCTAGATTAACCGTTACCAGTGGGTTGCCTTCAGCATTAGATGAACGGGTCGGTACGGAAGAATCGATGCACGCCTTGTATTATTCTTTGGAAGTCTTGAGAAACAATCAGTCAATCTACAATTATGAGGTACTTGGTAGAGGAACTCTGCGGCAAGTGATCAATAACTTTGGGAACGGGAATGGCTACTATGATGTACGATTGGATGATGTAATCAAGATCTATCACCCACAGAGATCACCGAACAGCTCAGTTGTCATGATCGATGAAGAAGAACGGGATTTCACTTATGATTCCGAATATGCTTATTACAGAGTGACTGCATTCGGACTAGAACCGATTCCAGTGATGGAAGCAGAAGGGACTTCGCAAACATTCTCTTTGAGGGAGGACGTCAGCACATTAGATGTCAAAGAACTAGTCAAAGATGTCACGATCAATCATCAAAGTATCTCAGAAGATCGTTACACGATCGAACAAGTGTCAGAGATTGACACAAGTACAACTGGAAAACGAACGACAAAAGTAAAGATTACGATGAATGATGGGTTAGCTGAAACCGAAATCGAAGTGCCTTATGAAGTACAGTGGGGAAGTACATTCGTTCTTCGAGGACTGGAAGAAATGACCGTCGGCGCGTTTAGTTTATTAAAAGAAGGCGATCAGTTAGCAATCCATGCTTCTCCTGGTTCAAGCAACACGGACTTGAATCGTCCAGTGAACAATCCGTTCGGCAGAGGAATCTATTATGCCATCGAAGTGCTTGAAAATGACACGCGAAAATACAACTATGAAGTAACAGGGAATACCTTGATCCGTCAAGCAGTAAACGGCTTCAACAACGGGCAGCCGTTAGCAGTCAATGTAGGAGATACCATCAAAGTCTATCACGCGGAGACACAAGGAAGAAATCTTCTGATGATGGATGAAATGGTCAGAGATTACACAGGTGGTTCTAATTATGCCTATTACAGAGTAACGGAAGAAGGATTCGAGCCATTTACAGATATCAAGGCTGATCCGATTTCACAAGAACTGCTGTTAGGACATGAGACGAATACAGTGAATCCGGCAGAATTGATCCAAAATGTGACATTCAACGGACGTCCGCTAACGAGTGATCTTTATACGGTGGAACAATTGTCTAACTTCGATACGACAACAGTGGGAGAAAAAGGGGTTCGTGTGAGAGTAAGCACGACTGATGGTACTGGGTTCACAGAAGTGAAGATCCCTTATGTAGTGAAATGGGGAAGTACGATCCGAGTCAAAAACAATGACGGCGCAACGATTGGCGCATTCAGTCTAATTAAACAGACAAATCCGAACAATCAGAATACTCAAATGATGATCCGAGCATCTCAAGGTGTGGCAAATACAGAGTTGTCCAAAGTAGTGCATGATTATTCCGATCGCTCGATTTATTATCAATTCGATGTGATGAACAAAGATAATACCACTAGCAGATTCACATATGATGTAACAGGAAACCGAACGATCGAACAAGCATTGTCTCGATTCAATAGTGGACAGCCATTGAATGTCAACATAGGAGACATTGTCAGGATCTATCATACGAAAGAGTTTAGACGAAATATGTTGATGGAAGATGAGCAGGAGAAGAACTTCACTTACGGTTCTCAATATGCTTATTATGAAGTCACAGAATATGGGTTCGAACCAAGCGGGAAAATTGATGTAGAAGCTAATAAAGTAGAAATCCCACGAGGTGCAACGGATCTCGATCTTAAATCATTTATCAAAAATGTAAAAGTAAATGACAAGGTCATTCCAGAAAATCTTTATACAGTCTCTTTAAATTCTGAAATCGACACATCGACTCCTGGTCGGAACAATGTCGCAGTCAACGTGACGACTGACAGTTCTTATGGCGGTTTTTCAACAGAATTGAATATGCCGTATGAAGTACGTGATCACACGACGGAATCCAGTACGAATGAATCACAAAATAATAACACGAATAATGATGGAACAAGCGGCAGTACGGAACGAAATGAAGGAACGACACCAAGCATCCAAGATGATCCAACAACAAGTGCAGATAATGAATCTTCACTGAATATGCCACAAACCAATGCAACTAGGAATACTGCATGGACGTTGATTGGTATCGCGTTAGTAGCAGGCATAGGGACGATTGTTATGAGAAGAAAAGCAAAAGAGAAAGTTGAAAATCAATAACCGTTTTTTGCTTAAGTAAGAAAAAATAGTTTTCAAAGTTCCTATTCCTAAAACAGATAAACGATATAATATAATTAAAGGCACTCAATAAGGGAAACCGACATTGAGTGCTTTTACATTTATCTATCAGGATGTATCAAAAGAATTTTGTTAGAAAGGGGTGGAAACATGTTGAATCTTCTCTCAAAAAAATTACAACGTCAGTTGAATCTGTTAGAAATACTATTCGAGGAGGAACGTTGCCGTCTTAGTCAATTGGAAAAAAGATTGGCAAGTTCTGGAAAAACATTGCGGAACGATTTTATAGAAATCAATACATATTCTTCCGATATCCAAATCGTCACTGATCGGGATGCTGGTGTGACAGCTATATTTTCACCTGCCTTCACAAAAGATCATATTTATCAGATCGTGATCTCCCAATCTACTGAATATAAATATTTAGAAACCATACTGCTACATCCAAAAGAGAATTATTTAGAATTAGCAGAGTATCTGTTTATTTCAGAAAGTACATTGCGAAGAATCGTAAAGAAAACCCAATCAAAATTAAAAAAATACGATTTGAGGATCAAAGGGTTGACTCGGATTGTCGGAGAGGGTCAGGTGATCGACGGTCTTACAGCTCGTTTGCTGATGGAAAAGTATCCTTCTCCTGCTAGTATTTTTAATCGTTCTTTTAGCGAAGCAATTTATGACGTGGTTATCCTATTTTTAAAAGAAAATCAGCTGTATGAGGTAGCAAAAAATGATCCGAAAACCTTATGTTTTTTACATTTTTTTATTGCTTGTCGTATACAACGATTCAACAAAAATAAAATGGAAATGGAGCAAAAGAAAATCAGCTGTTTCACCTTTTCATTCTTGGAGAAAAATCACTTGAGCCATTTTTCTTTGCCATGGGAAGAAAAAATCTGGCAGTGGATATTTGATACAGAAGTCATCCATACTGCTTTGAAAATAAGAAATGCAAGCGAGCAAAGAAAGTATCATTTTTGTATCAGTAATTGTTTAATGACATGGATGGATTGCTTGGAAAAAAAATATCAGTTGGAATGTGAGAACAAAGATCTGATCGTTCAACGATGTAAAGAGATACTGACACAACCACGATTTCCAGAATATATCCTAAATGATCCAAGCCAGACAACGATAGTCGATCCGCCGATTTTAGCCTGTTTATATGAAGAACTGAAGGGCAGGATGGTTGATGACTGCAGAGAAAAAGGATACGTCATCCCTGAACTCGATTCATTTGTTCGCCATGCTATCTTAGAAATTCTTTTCGACTGGCCGTTATTGCTATCATACATTGAAGGGAAAGAAAATAAATTAAAAGCAGTGATAGTCATAAATACAAGAAAAAAACAGGCGGATTACATAGCAAAAAGATTGCAAAAAAAATTGGGAGACTATTATCAATTTAGTGTCATGCCAAACTTTAATCAGAAAGAAAAGAAATCATATCATCTAGATATCGACTGTATTATTACAAATGTAATGATTGATGATGAGACAAACATTCCGGTCTTCGGTATTTCTCTATTTCCAAATCAACGTGAGATCCAAAATCTTCTCCATTTTTATCAGGAGAAGTACCAAGTAGTAGAAGAAAAGTCTCTCTACGTGTAAATACGTATCTATAGACAACAGGATATTCCATCAAAATAAAATATCTGAGTAATAGATGTAATGACCGCTAAAGTTCTCGTACATCTATTATTCAGATTATTTTTTTACTGATTGTTATGTTTTATATTCCTTTTTTTGGTATAGGATCGGGGTCTTTTTGGTAACTTAATAAATCCCCCGGTTGACACTCTAATACTTCACAGATTTTTTCGAGGGTAGAAAAACGGATAGCTTTTGCTTTTCCGGTTTTTAGAATAGAGATATTTGCCATCGTAATACCCACTTTTTCACTCAATTCTGTTACACTCATCTTTTTTTGAGCCAATACTACATCTAGATTAACGATAATAGCCATGTCGCACCTCACACTGTCAAATCATGATCTGTCTTAAGTAAAATCGCGTGTTCGAGCAGATTTTCCAACACGCTTGTCAAAGTATATACGGCAAAAGGAATGAATACGACAGCAATTCCTACCAACATCAAACCAGGAGCATCATCTAAATCAGCCACTTTCAAAAATTTAGGAAGCAAGCCGAAAAAGGCGAAGCCAATAATCAAAATCGTTCGTTCGATTTTTTTGAGAATGTCCAAGCTTTGATTGGAAAAGGCCTGGTTTTCTTCGATTTGTTTCAACAGTCTCAATAAGAAATAAGCAATAATAATCCCTAAGAGAAGGGCGAAGTAGATGACAGAAACGAATAAAGTCGTCTGCCAATCAAAAGTGAATCCTTTTTCGCTTGTAGCAATCTGAGTATAAAAAAGTATACCGAATAAAATAAATACGGCACTTATACCTAAAACAACAAACTTTAATAATAATGTTTTTAATTTCATTTTTATCCCTCTTTTATCTTTGATAGCTAAAATATAGCAGGATAATTATTGAAAAGCAATTAATTTTTATCGAAAAACAATAAATTTTTGCCTTTTTTAGCAAATGTGGTTTTATAGTATTTGAGAGTTTTAATTGAAGTTAGCCTTTGATTCTTTTTGATTTATAAGGAAACTTTTAAATATGTTATTTACAAATAGTTAGTAAACTATGTTACAATTTTTATGGGGAAAAACTTAAAAAATAAATTTTTTTATTCATAATTGCTGTTTATTTTGTTATGTAAAACATGCATAAAGTGAGGTTCTAAAATTGAATATTTTACAGTTAAGTTATTCTCTACTCATATCAGGGCAGCTGATGACGATGTTTGTTGGATTGGGCTATTTGAACAAGAAACTAAGAAATAAAAAGTATGCTTTATTATCAATCTTAGTTATCCTATTAATATCGGTACTTTATCAATGGATAAATGTAATTGCCACTGGTTTGGTATGGCTAGTCATGTGTGCTCTCGTGATTTATCATGAAGAGACGCTTCAATCAGCTTTATTCTATGCTTCGTTATCTATTATCCTACTTATTTTTTCTAATTATCTGATTTACGTTATCTTAAAATCATTATCTATAATGATGCATGATTTGGGTATATGTTTTTTATCAATTATTTTATATTTATGTTTCGCATTTTATTTAAGGAATCATATATTAAAAAAAGTACCCCTTGAATCGATGGTATATGATATTAGTAAGTATACTGTTATTGCTACGTTTTTGATTTATTTCATTTTTCTTATGATTGAACGCTTTTCAGATTTAGACTGTTTCATGAAGGGTGCTCATGGGATCTTTATGCTGGCATATAGCCTTTTTGCTATTCTTATCAGCTTTTTAGCTGTTTATACAAAAAAGGCAGAATATAAAAGTAAAGAAGAAAAGAATCGAATGGAATATCTTATCGAATATAGTGAGCAAATCGAAAAAAGTTATATGGAAATACGCAAGTTCAAGCACGACTACAAAAACATACTAGTTTCTATGGAAAATTATATCCAAAGTAATGATATAGATGGGTTGAAACATTTTTTTTACTCCCACATCAAGGAAACTGGAACCCTTTTTGATCAGGAATTGTTAGAAATGTCACCGATAAGAAATCTTGAAGCCAAGGAAATAAAAAGCATCGTTTTGAGCAAGTTGTATCTAGCTCATGAAAAAGGAATAGAAATAGACGTAAATGTGCCACAAAAATTGGATTCTTTCCCCGTTCCTTCTATCATGCTAGTTCGGATGCTGGGGATCATACTAGATAATGCAGTTGAAGAATCTTCTATTATAGATAAGCCGAAAATCTTGTTTGCCGGATTGAGACAAGAAGAAGCGATAACCTTTATTATTGCCAATAAATGTCGTTCTGATATACCTGATTTACATGTATTAAAGAAAAAATCTTATTCATCAAAAGGGAAAGAACGTGGGATTGGTCTAAGCAATCTTGATGAATTAGTTCAGTTGAATAAAAATGTGTACTTAGATACTAAAATCGAAGAAGGACAGTTTATTCAAATACTGACCATTTGGGAGGGGTAGAATCTTTATGTTGAAAATTTTTGTTTGCGAAGATGACGGAACATTTAGATTAAAATTAGCAAAGATGATTCAAAATTATTTTATGATGCAAGATTATGACATCAAATTTCAAATGGATACCTCGGACCCTGAAGTGTTGCTTTCATATATACGTTCAAATAAAACAGAAGGCATCTATTTTTTAGATATTGACTTAAGTTCCAATATGAACGGAATCAATCTAGCCGCTACGATTAGAGAATACGATCCACTAGCAAAAATTATTTTTGTGACCAGTTACACGGATTTAGCTTATCTCACTTTTTTGTATAAAGTAGAAGCAATGGATTTTATATTGTGAAGGGGAACGATACACTGCTGCAAGAAAGCGTGACAAAATGTATCTATGTGACTAACCAAAGATATCTTGATACAATTTTACCTACAAGAGAACAGATTCGTATTAAGAGTGGACCAATCAATACAAAATTGTTCGTAGACGAAATCTTGTTTTTTGAATCCAGTCCTGTTCCTCACAAAGTGATCGTTCATCTTGAAAATCGAATGCTAGAATATAATGGAAAAATCAAAGAGATCGAATCGTTTAGCCCGAGCTTTTACCGTTGCCATCAATCGTTTGTTGTAAATGTGGATAATATTTGTTCCATCAACAAGAAGGAAAGAACGATCCTTATGTCTAACGGAGAAAAGTGTCTTGTTTCCACCCGAAGTTTAAAAAAATTATTGATTGCATTTAGCAAAGGAGCGTGACGAATGTCACGTTCTTTTTTTATAGAATAATTTAGATATAAAGAATATAAGGGCTTTATTAAGAAAGAAAACACTGCAGTTATGTAAAAAAAACGCGCACTTTTTACTTTTTAATATATGCATCCTTATTTTTAGTATAATCAAAAGTGAGAAAGGGGTGAACGATATGCCAAATGAATATCTGTCTCTTGAAGAGAAGCTGTCAAGCAAGATGAGCAGAAAACTCGGAGAGAAATATGGGTTAACAGAACTGGAGGAAGCAAAAGTCAACTATGGATTAGCGATCCTGTTCATTAATCTTTTCAAGTTCATGCTTATTTACGTATCAGCGTTTTTCTTACATAGCATTCTTGCTGTGATCACCACTCATTTGTCTTTTATTGCTGTACGAAGATATGCAAAAGGATATCATGCAAGCCGAAGCATGGCCTGCACGCTCTATAGTATGGATTATTGGTGGCGCTACCTGTTTTGGCTAATCATTACAATTTGGAACTTACACGCTACGAATATTTCATCGGAGCAGCTATTCTTAGTATGGTTTTAGGAATCATTGGTTCCTTTATCGCACAAGACCAACAAAAAAGAAGAAGCGTAAGAAACAAACTAGTTATAACAGGAATAAGCCTCACGCTGATCGGTTCAGTGATTCCAGCAAATGATTCAAGAGTCATGATATTACTGGGTATGTTGACCGCAATCTTACTTGTATTCATTCCAAAAAAAGAAAGGAAGATCATCAAATGAAACACACACAAACTAAATTTAGTCTCTCACATGCAATCACAACAATTGCTATCAGCGTTGCCGAAAAGGCTGTAATAAGCGGAAGTACCTGTATTGGTTTAGTTTATGAACCAAAAGTACCAGAAGCATTAAAAAAAGAAGTAGAAAAATAAGTAAAAATAAAATGGATTACCGAATAAAAAGTACCGTAAGTCCTAAAAACTGTGCCAACAGATCGTTGACACAGTTTTATTTTTTTCGATAGTTTTGTAACAAAAATACAAAGATGAAAAAGAATAAAGATTCCCATAGAGTAGTAGTCCAACTGAATTCTTTACTGATACCAAATACCATATTTCCAAGATTCGATACAATCAAATAGCCAATCGTTATGATCAATGAATAATACAATCTTTTCATCATAGGACATACCTCGTTTTTCTTTATAAGAATAGTATAAACCAAAGAAGAGAATAAGAAAAATGATAATAGAAAAATAAAGTAAAAACGCAATAAAGTAACTTAAGTTATTTTATTGCGTTTTTTTCTTCACTGAAAAATTTTAACAAATAAATAGAATTTTGTAATAATAACTGAGCATAATCTTTGCAATTTTTAATCTTGAATAATATCCTTTAAGTATAGCCAGCAATCAAAAAGAAATAGAGAATAAGTGAGTAGTTGTTATTTCAGTATCAGAATGACAATAAAATGCCGTTATAATCCAATATCGTTTGGTAGCGCTTTATTTATTGGTGCTAAACTAACTGTTCGCTCTCTATACTGTGATTGTCGGTAGAGTTATTTACAGGGTAAAAATAAGTTTATAGGAGGTGGAAAATGAATAAGGGGTTAAAAATAACCGGTGTTATCATGAGTTTGCTACTACTTTCAGTGTTTCTAGCAATTGCGTTAATTAATGCGCCGTATATTATGCCTGAACAATTGGAACGATTTCGCTTCTTTACCTTAACGAATTACTACATGCAACAATATATTTTCTGGGCAGCTGTAGTATTTGCCGTTCTTGCTATTATCATCTTGCTAGTCGTTCTTTTCTATCCAAAATCAAGAGGAACTTTCGTTATGAAACGGGAAGATGGCAAATTGACGATCGACAAAAAAGCGATCGAAGGGCTGGTACGTTCCCGTTTACACGAAGAAGAGTTCATTCATTCACCTAAAGTACGGATACGTTCAACGAAAAATCGAATCCATATCCATGTCAACGGAGACTTGAAGCGAACTTCTTCATTAGTAGGGAAAACAGGTGTACTGATGCAAGACATCGAAGAAGAAGTGACTAGAGTACTTGGAACAAAAGAAACAGTCAAAGTGGCAGTCACATACAGCGGTTATGAAGAACAAGAAGATACAAGAGACTACAAGCACTCTCGAGTGGAATAGGAGGGCCAAATAATGAAAGAACTATTTTCAGCATACAAGCTCCCTATTATCTTTGGGGGTCTTGGACTACTGCTAGCTGTTTTATGGTTAACAATTGGATTTTTCAAAACATTGTTGATCATCATTATGACAGCAATTGGCGCAGGAATCGGATTTTATTTGAAACAGACAGGAATAGTGGATCAATTTTTTAAATCATAGGAGGAAACAAAGATGGAAAACAAAAACATGAACACAACAAATGGATCAGTTTTGGCAAATGAAAAAGGGGAAAACCGCATGATGAATGGTGAATTGACTTATGAAGACAAAGTTATCCAAAAAATCATCGGCTATGCATTGAAAGATGTAGACGGTCTATTGACATTAGATGGCGGATTCTTCTCAAATATGGCTGAAAAATTAGTCAACACAGATAATGTAACAGCAGGTATCAATACAGAAGTAGGAAAGAAACAAGTAGCTGTGGATTTAGATGTGATTGTAGAATACGGTAAAGACATCGAAGACATCTACAACCAAATTAAAGAATTGATCAGTACTGAAGTAAACAATATGACACATTTAGATGTTATCGAAGTAAATGTGAATGTTGCAGACATCAAAACACAAGAAGAATACCAAAAAGATCAAGAAACAGTACAAGACAAAGTAACAGAAGCAGCAAAATCAACAGGACAATTTGCTTCACGCCAAACAGATAAGGCAAAAGCTGCTGTAGGCAAAGGTGCACAAAAAGTCAAAGAAAATAACGAACCACGTGTACAATAAGAAGTAAAAAGTCAGTTAGGAGGAATTTAAAATGGGATTTATTTGGGCATTAATCGTCGGAGGTATCATCGGAGCAATTGCAGGAGCAATCACGAATAAAGGATCATCAATGGGAATCATCGCAAACATCATTGCTGGTTTAGTAGGTTCAGCCATTGGACAAGCTTTATTAGGAACTTGGGGACCAACAATTGCAGGAATGGCTATCATTCCATCATTGATTGGTGCAATCATTTTAGTATTAGTCGTTTCATTCTTTGCACGTAAATTATAAGCAAATTGAAGAAAAACTTATGTTGAAATGAAGAACACATTTGAGAACCGCAGCGAAACTTGCTGCGGTTCTTTTTTATATGAAGTATTCTTTATTCCTTATGAAAAAATAGCTTGAAAAATAAAAAAAGACGAAAATAAACGGTTTTCTATAAAAGAAAAGCGTTTATTTTTTTGTCTTTATTTGGTCAAAACGATAAAAAGCACAGTACACCAAGCTTTTATTGATTGTCTGTCTTTTATAAATACAAGAATGTATTCAAAAAAACAGAAGAAAAATACAAGTAGATTTTCTTTTATACTCGTAAACGTAGAAAGGAGGCGAAAAAATGAATACATTACCTATCAATACAGGAGATACAGCATTCATGATTTTATGTACAGCAATGGTTTGCTTGATGACTCCTGGTTTAGCATTTTTTTACGGCGGACTGGCACGAAAGAATAATATACTGACGATCATGACTCAATCTTTTCTCTCAGTTGGGATAACAACGATCATGTGGATATTCGGTGGATTCGGATTGGCATTTGGACGAGATATTGGCGGTATGATTGGAAATCCGGCAGATTTCTTTTTGATGAGACATGTTACAAGCTTCCCCAACATGTTCCATGGAGCGACGATCCCATTTTTGATGTTCTTTCTTTATCAACTGATGTTTATCGTGATTACTGTTCCTTTGATGACAGGAGCTTTTGCAGGGAGACTGAATTTAAAAGGCTATATTATCCTTGTTGTTTGTTGGAACCTGCTGATTTACTTCCCTGTTTGCCATTGGATATGGGGCGGCGGATTTTTGGATCAGATGGGATTTAGAGATTTCGCTGGCGGAGCAGTCATCCACACGACAGCTGGATTCGGTTCATTGGCATGCATCCTCACACTTGGACAGAGGAAGATTCCTATGGGCGAAAGAAATCAGCATAGCAGTCTTATGGCAGCTGCTATCGGTACAGGTCTACTTTGGTTTGGCTGGTTCGGTTTCAACTCTGGTGGTGCACTTCGAGCAGATAATCAAGCAGTCAATGCATTTGGTTCAACATTCATCGCTCTTGCATTTGCGATGGTTACTTGGTTGATTATTGCAAAAGTAAAAGGAAACGGCTTTGATTTTGTCGACGTACTAACAGGATCCGTTGCTGGATTGGCAGCCATTACGCCTTGTGCTGGTTATGTAGAAGCAAAAAGTGCTATGTTGATCGGAATCATTGCTGGAATCGTCTGTCATGCTGCTGTTGATTTTCGTAAAAAGAAACAATGGGACGATGCACTTGATGTGTGGGGCGTCCATGGAATGGGCGGATTCACAGGGACGATTCTGATCGGAATTTTTGCATCTAACAGCCATTTATTAACAAATCCAAGCAGCTGGTACTTCTTAGGAATCCAAGTGATTGGTGTCATCATTACTGCCGTGTATGCCTATGTGCTAACAACAGCGATTCTAAAATCAGCCATGCATTTCACAACGATCACTACTACAAAAGAAGAGCAGGAAGAAGGATTAGACTTTTTCTTCTTTGGTAACAAACGCAATTGAAACAAAATCAAATAGAAAAGAGGAAGATTCATGCAACAAAGCAAAACGAAAATTCCTGCAAAAAAATTAACGTTCTTCGGCTTTTTAGCCATGACGATCTCAATGGTCGTTTCACTATATGAATATCCCACATTTGCGACCTCTGGCTTCAGTTTAGTATTTTTCTTGTTATTAGGCGGTTTGCTATGGTTTATCCCTGTGGCATTGTGTGCAGCAGAGATGGCAACGGTGAAAGGCTGGGAAAAAGGCGGTGTCTATACTTGGGTCAGTCGGACATTGGGAAAACGATTTGGATTTGCCGCTATCTTTTTCCAATGGTTTGAGATAACTGTTGGTTACTTGACTATGCTGTATTTCTTAACTGGTGCATTATCCTATGCAACGGGAATCGACGCTATACAAAACAATAAATTTCTGAAATTGGCCATCTTATTGATTATTTTCTGGGCTATTTTGCTCTCTCAGCTAAAAGGAACCAAATACACTTCTTTAATTGCTCGAATCGGTTTTGTAGCTGGGATCTTATTGCCTGCATTAGTCTTGTTTGGCTTAGGGATCCACTATGTCTCTTCAGGTGCTCCACTACAAACGACACTTTCTATGAAAACATTGATTCCTGATTTTTCAAAATTACCTACGCTGGTTGTTTTTGTTTCCTTTATTTTAGCGTATATGGGAGTAGAAACATCTGCTAGTCATGCAAATGAAATGGAAAACCCTAAAAAGGATTATCCATTAGCAATGTTTGTATTGGTCATTCTGGCCATCATTTTAGACACTTTTGGCGGATTGACTGTGGCTACTACAGTCCCTCAACAGGGTTTGTCTCTTAATACAGGAGTGATCCAATCGTTAGAATTTTTATTAAGACACATTGATCCAAGTCTTGCATGGGTTGCGAAAATCCTTGCGATCCTTGTTTGTTTAGGTGTCATCGGAGAAATAGCTTCTTGGGTAACTTCTCCTTCAAAAGCACTTCACGTAGCGGCAGAAGAAGGATTACTTCCTGAATATTTTGCGAAAGAAAATGCACATGGTGTTCCTGCGCATTTGATGATTGCAAATGGGATTGTTGCGACAATCTGGGCAGCCGTCTTTACATTAAGTGGCGGGGGGAATAATCTTTCGTTTCTTGCAGCAATGTCATTGACTGTTGTGATTTACCTAATGTTGTACTTTATGTTTTTCGCGGGCTATTTGAAGTTAGTATTTAAAGATGAAAGTCTTGAAAGAGCCTATCAGGTTCCAGGCGGAAAAGTTGTAAAAGTAATCGTTGCTTGTTTAGGTCTTTTGACTTCACTTTTTGCTTTTTGTATCTCATTTGTTCCACCTGCAAGTATCGCAGCTGGACAGCATGGGATTTATGAAACGATTCTGATCGTTTCTTATCTTATCGTCTTAGTTATTCCATTTACGATCTATGCATGCCGTCATAAATTCCAGCATGCAGAAAAATAAAAAATGAAAGCTGGTTATTCAAATGGAAGGAAAAGAATTAGAACAATTGATTGGAAAAAATTTCCACTACTATCAAACGGGACAAGTGGCAGACTACATTCCAGCATTAGCTGAAGTGGATCCAAAACAATTAGGTATGGCGATTTATGATCTTGATACAAAACAACTGATCGAGGGAGGAGATGCCGATGTACGTTTTGCCATCGAAAGCATGTCAAAAGTTCCCGTATTGTTATTAGCAATCAAAGATAACGGAATTGAAAAAGTCTTTCAAACAATCGACACAGAACCCACCGGATTTGCTTTCAATTCTATCATGAATATGGAGATCAATCATCGCAAACATCCGATGAACCCTTTTGTTAATGCAGGAGCGATTGCAACAACCTCTTTGATTGCGGGAAAAGATGCAGATGAAAAATTTGAACGGATCATATCATTTATGAAAGAAATCTGTGATGATCCTGATATCACATTAAATGAAGAAATCTATCATTCTGAATCAAGAACAGGTGATATCAATCGCTCTCTTGCTTATTACATGAAAGGCAATCAAATGATCGAAGGAGACGTTCCAGAGATACTCGATGCCTATTTCAGACAATGTTCCGTCAATGTCACCGCTACAGGTATAGCAAAATTAGCTGCTGTATTGGCAAATAAAGGGATCGCTCCTTGGAATGGCAACCGGCTCATTACTGAAGAAAGTGCAACGATCGTCAAATCGATTATGACAACTGCCGGTTTGTATGATGAATCAGGCGAGTTTTCCGTCCATGTTGGTGTACCTGCCAAAAGCGGGGTAGGTGGCGGCTTGATGGCAGCTGTGCCAAATCGTTACGGTATAGGCGTCTTCAGTCCAGCATTAGATCCATTCGGTAACAGTGCAGCTGGCATCCAATTACTGAAGGACGTAGTCAAAGAACTAGATGCTGATATCTTCGAATAACCTTTCTTGAAAGTGGCTGGGGTAAAAGTCCAAGCGATGCCAAGTTATCTAAACGATAGCTGGGATTGTAAGCTTGACCGACTTTTGTTCCGGCTTCTTTTTTATTGGTTTTTGAAAGGGGTTTTCTAAACAAAAAGTAAATAAAAAAGCGATTCGTGGATATGTTTAAATAAAACTATAAGAAAAACTGGAGGCGTGTATCAGGAATGCTGGAAAAATACATCGAGCGAAATATATTTAGGAAAGTGTATCTATGCGAACAATTATTTGAATTCCAAGAAATAGATATCGAACAAACAGCTATTTCACTAGGGGTGACCACACCGACGATCCTTCATGATCTAGAAAGTCTAGCCGAGTGTTTGGAATATTGCATAAAAGAAAAAATAAGAGAGAAGCATAAGTACAAACTTATATTTAAACGAGGGATCGCTCTTTCTGAGCTTACGCAATTTTTGTATGGTCAATCTTATTTTTTAAAGTTTTTAAGTTATTATTTCAAGGGCATATTCACGAGTACAGAACTGGCTGATCTTGAATTTATTTCTTTGAGCAAAGTATATACGATCAAAAAGAGCGTCTTGGATTTTTTCAAAGAAAATGATTATTTGAAAAATAAAGAAATCATTATTCCAGAATTTGATTCGCGGAATATTCTGCTAGCTTTAGTACGTTATATCAATTGGGAAGGATATGAGAGTAAAAATCCACATGTAGAAGAAGCTTGTAACGAGCTGATCGATTATGTAGAGACTCATTTTTTTAAAAGGAGATATTCGGAAGATGAAAAGTCCTTTATCATACGGGGAATAGAGATTGCAATTGGAAGAAAGACGTTTCCCCTTGAACTGAAAGAAGAAGATAAGAAAAGTGCGGAGACGAAGCCATTATTTCAATTAGTCTGTCAAGGATTGGAAGAGCAAAAAGGGATGTTACACTTACAGGAAGAAGATATCTATTATATTTTCTCTTTGTTCAATAGCAGAAATTATACCAATGAGAACATGGAGCTGTTAAGAAAAGATTTCGAAGTTGTGTATAAAAATTTTGTTCTCAATGACCTGTCACTCAATGAATTGATTTTACAGATTCTCCCAGTTGCTGAAATCGATGATGCAGACAATTTTATTTTTAAGCAATCCTTTTTACAATTTGTCCGTGCGTTGTGGGCAGACGGTCAAGTATTTTTACCGGAACGAATCTATCTACTGTCAGAAAAAGAACAGCTTCTATACAGAAAAATAGTAGAAGTGCTAGACGATTGGAAAAAGAAAAACCAAATTCATCTAAGATGGAATGATAATTTCATCCGAAAATTTGTTAAGAGTCTTTCTTTGATTACCAGAGAACAGATGATACAGCAAGAGATAGAAATATTTGTTGTTTCAGAAAGTTCAGTCAAACAATTTTTTTATCGAACTCAATTTCATTTGTATGCTGAAGAAGATATGGCTGAAATAAACCCCATTCTATTTCGTTCTTTAGAAGAATTACCTGATGAATGTTTGTGTTCAAAAAAACGAGTGGTTTTATGCGATGCTGCTAGCTATCAAACTGGTTTGGAAACGGAAAAAACAAAGGTCTATCCTATCTCGTTAAAAGGCGCAAACATCCTTTTGTATCGTATTGCTCAAGAGCTTCATTTATTAAAAAAACATATTTCTTGAGGAAATCTTAAAGCAAGACAAAAATCAACTTTCTACAGAGCTTTTTAAAAGACTGTAGAAGTTTTTTTATTTGTGATCTGTTTTGTGCGAAGAACTACTTATATAACAAACTTTCTCTGAATTTTTTTAAAAATACTATTGACTTAGAGTCAACTCTAAGGAGTAGAATAGATAAAGTGTTACAAATCTATTTTCAACTAAAAAGAAGATAGTACGGAGGAGAGAATGTATAATGAGTACAGCATTACATGTATTGGATACAATCAATAGTCCAGCAGATGTCAAAAAGTTATCTGTTGAGGAAATGAAACAGCTGGCAGAAGAAATGCGCCAAAAGATCTTGCAAAAGGACAGCGATGTAGGTGGGCACGTTGGTCCGAATCTAGGTGTAGTCGAATTAACGATCGCTTTTCATTATGTATTTGATTCACCTAAGGATAAAATCGTATGGGATGTTTCCCATCAATCTTATGGTCATAAGCTGCTAACTGGTCGGAAAAATGGCTTTGAAAAAGGACATTACCATGAAGTAAGCGGGTATTCCAATCAACACGAAAGTGAACATGATTATTTTACAGTGGGTCACACATCTACATCTATCAGCTTAGCTACTGGGTTGGCTAAATCCAGAGATTTGAAGAAAGAATCAGGAAATGTGGTAGCATTTATTGGAGATGGCTCACTAAGTGGCGGCTTAGCTTTTGAAGGGCTGAACAACGGCGGCGCTTTACAGACCAATTTAATCGTATTAGTAAACGATAATGAGATGTCTATTGATGAGAACCACGGTAGCTTATATCAGAACTTAGCAGAGCTTCGTCAAACTCACGGTGAAAGCAGTAATAACCTATTTAAAGCTATGGGATTTGATTATCGCTATGTGGATGATGGAAACGACCTAGAAACGGTGATCCGTTTATTTGAAGAAGTAAAAGATATTGATCATCCAATCGTACTTCACGTACATACGGAAAAAGGCCGCGGTTATCAGCCAGCGATCGATAATAAAATGAAATATCATTGGCACGTCCCATTTGATCTGTCTACAGGAGAAGCAAAACAGGCAGCTTCTGGAGAAACATTCAATACGATCATCATGGATTATCTGGATAAAAAAGTGCAAACAAGTACAGCACCTATTGCCGCTGTCAATGCAGCAATACCAGGCGCCTTTGGACTGAAAACATTCCAAGAAAAACATCCAGATCATTATTTTGATGTGGGGATCGCCGAGCAGCATTCCATTACGTTTGCTTCTGCTTTGGCTTCTCAGGGAGTACGTCCAGTCGTCTTCCAATCAAGTACTTTCCTGCAACGGGCATATGATCAATTATCACATGATTTAGCAATCAACGAGAATCCAGTCATCATTTTAGTTGGTGGCGGAACGATCTCTGCTAGTGATCGAACACACCAAGGAACGTTTGACATTCCTTATTTATCAAGTATCCCGAATATCAAATATCTTGCTCCAGCAACAAAAGAAGATATGATCTCTATGCTAGATTGGGCTTTTGAGCAAACAGCACAGCCTGTAGCTATTCGAATCCCTATTCACGGTGTGGAACATGGTAAAGCTATCGCAAATGATTACAGTATTCCAGCCTATCAGACAGTGAATAAAGGCGAAAAAGTGGCAATTTTAGCTTTAGGTGGTTTTCTTGGACTAGGAAAAGAAACAGTGGAAGCTTTTAGAGAAAAAGGAATCGAAGCAACATTGATCAATCCAGGAACAATCACAGAAAATGATGTAGAAACATTAGATAAATTAAAAGAAGCCCATGAATTAGTCATCACATTAGAAGATGGTAGTTTATCAGGCGGATTTGGTGAAAAAATCAGTCGTTATTATGGTGATTCTTCAATGCATGTGCTGAATTTCGGTGCAAAGAAAGAATTCACAGATAGTGTTCCAACAGTTAAACTTTATGAACGTTATCATTTGACACCAAGCCAAATCGTTGAGGATAGTCTACGTGTCTTAAATATTCAATAATCCATCGTATTTTCCATCCAGATAATCGTTTATACTAGTATCTGGATGGTTTTTATTATACGAAACAAAGGAGTAGATGCTATTATGTATCAAAAAGTAGAAGAATATTTCAAAAAGTTTCAAGAAAAATATCCTAGGTATCAATCAGAAGAACTAAGCTTTTTTTCATTTGGGAATACAGAAGAAATGGCAGATGAATTGAGTGAGTTAGTTGTAAAAAAAATAAAAACCGGTACATCAAGTGGATATGATCTATATAAAAAAGAGAAGGAACCTTTACCAAAAGTGGGTCAGTTAGATGTGGTTCTGAATGGAAAAAATGAACCAGTTTGTATCATCAAAAATATAAATGTGACTATCTTGCCTTTTAGTGAAATCACGGAAGAACATGCTTGGAAAGAAGGAGAAGGAGATCGAACGTTAGCCTATTGGCGGAAAGTCCATACTGACTTTTTCAAGCATGTCTACAAAGAAGCACTGAACTTGGCATTTACAGAAGAGAAGCTAATCGTATATGAAGAGTTTGAAGTAATTTTCTTTTAGCAAGAAAGGCTTGCTAAAAGAAAAAGGATAGCTACTTTATTGACTCTTAGATAGAAAAGGGTTACATTTTTATAAGAAGATGTATTTCTAGAGAACGTCATTGGAGGAGATAGTGTGGATGTACTGGAAAAAATAAAAGGTGGGGTTGTCGTTTCTTGTCAAGCTTTGGAAAATGAGCCATTACACAGTTCTTTTATCATGGGGAGAATGGCTTTGGCTGCAAAAGAAGGCGGAGCAGTTGGTATTCGCGCAAATACAACAGAAGATATCAATGAAATCAAGCGAATCGTTGATTTGCCGGTAATAGGGATTATCAAAAGAGATTACGATGGATCAGAAGTATTTATTACTGCGACAGAAAAAGAAGTGAAAGAACTTTTGGAGACGCAAGCTGAGATCATTGCACTGGATGCAACTTCTCGTAAACGTCCGACAGAAAAAACAACAGCTGAGCTTGTCCAAATGATCCACGATCACGGTCGATTAGCCATGGCAGATATTTCGACTTTTGCGGAAGCGCTTCAAGCGCAAGAAGATGGTTTTGATCTTTTGTCTACGACATTAGCAGGATATACAGAATATTCTCGAAAAACACAGGAGCCTGATTTTGATTTGTTGAATCAGATCATAGAACAAGTCAATATACCAGTAGTCATGGAAGGCCATACTGACTCTCCAGAACACGTAGAGAAAGCCTATGAATTAGGTGCTTTTTCAGTCGTGATTGGATCTATCATCACCCGTCCACAATTCATCACTAAAAGATATGTCGAAGCCGCGAATAAAGCAAAGAACTAAAAAACACGTACGGCACAGATTCTTGACAAAAAAGAAAAATTAATAGATAGTTTAAAGCAGTTTCTAAGAAGAAGAGGAAAGCGTTGCTTTTCCTTTTGTCTTCGCAGATCTGCTTTTTAGCGTATTTTATAGAAAGAAGGCGAGACCATGTTTGAACGAAGTCCTTCAGAATTGACAGAACGTGAAAATTACAAGTTGCTGATTGGTTCAGTTATCCCTAGGCCGGTTGCAGTAGTAACGACTAAATCCGTAAATGATATAGTGAATATCGCACCCTTCAGTTACTTTAATATTGTCAGTTCGAATCCACCTATCTTATCCTTGGCGATCCAGAGAAAACAAGATACAGTAAAAGACACAGCAAAAAACATTCTTGAGACAAGAGAAGCGGTCATCCATATCCTTGATGAGGACAACGTAGAAGAAGCAAATAAAACAGCTGCTAATCTGCCTAATGAGGAAAGCGAACTACACTTGACTGAATTGACTTTAACGGATTCAGCAATCATTTCAGTACCAGCATTGACAGAAGCAAAAGTTCGTTTTGAGACAACCTTATATGAACATGTCGAGATACGGAATAAAAATAAAGTAACAGCTGATTTATTTTTGCTAGAAGTACAGAAATATCATTTGAATGAAACAGTTTATGATGAAAAGACGGGAAGAATCGATCCAAGAGAATTGAATGCTATAAGCCGTTTGGCAGGAAATGATTATGCAGCAATAGGAGAAATTTTCACGATCGCACGTCCCCAATAAGAAGGAGTAATAGTTATGTTAAAAATAAGTTATAAACCATCAGCAGATTCAAAAGAAATGGGAAAAGAATACGAGACAGTGAATGATTTTCTGCAAGGGCAGTATTTAGAAGTTCCGCCATTACAAGATCATTTTTTCGTCACCAAAGTTACTTTAGACGGCAAAGAAATAGGATTAACAGACCAGACGATTAGCGGTTTATTCAATTACTTAAACAAATAAACATTTATTCCGAAAAGTGAAAATCATATAAAAAAACACTAAAAATAAAAAGATTATCAAGGAATCCTAGCACAATTGAACGAAACTGCGCTGGGATTCTTTTACGTTATTTGTTATTTTTTCCTAAAAAATATTAAAGATTGTTAAATTTCACTATTTCATTTCAAATTTCATTGCCTATTCATTAGGAAAAGTCTATCATGGACTCGTAAATAGAATATAGTAATAACCTTGTTAGGTGAGGCTCCTATACAAACATAGGCTATTGCCCAGAAACGTCGAAAGTCGCCAATGGGTAAAACAGAAACTGTCGGATTAAGGCTTTTTCCAATAGCTAAGAATGTTTTCTTTACGTTGTATAGTGCTAAAACTCGGACGATGAGATGATGCTAGGTCAGAATTCTTGTTCGAAAAGGTTTCTGGCCTTTTCTTTATAGTTTCAAGACTGACTTATTTGAAGAGACAAACTCGCTCCTTACCTGACAAGTGGATTACTGTGGGAGGAGGAGATGCGGTGAAAAAAAGAAAAAAGATCGATTGGTGGATTTTGGGTCCTTATTTGACTTTGTCCATGATCGGTCTTTTAGAAGTATACAGTGCTAGTTCTTATCGTTTATTGCAAGCAGATGAAAATACAAAAAGTCTATTATTGCGCCAACTGATTTTCATATTTTTGAGTTGGGGCGTAATCTTCTTAGCTCGTTCAATCAAACTGCACTATTTACATCACCCTAAAATAGCAGGATATGGTTTAGCTTTATCGATTTTCTTTTTGATCTTAGTACGAGTAGGAATATTCGGTGTCACTGTCAATGGCGCACAACGTTGGATTTCTCTGTTTGGCATTCAATTCCAGCCTTCAGAATTAGCAAATCTTTTTCTGATTTTTTATCTAAGCTGGTTTTTTCGTGACGGAAATAATCCGCCAAAAAATCTAAAAAAACCTTTCCTGATTACAGTAAGCATAACTTTGTTGATTTTATTCCAGCCAAAGATTGCTGGAGCATTGATGATTCTTTCGATTGCGTGGGTCATTTTTTGGGCAGCAGCAGTTCCATTTAAAAAAGGAATCTATCTGATTGTTACTTTTTCTGCCTTATTGATTGGAGCAGCCGGCGGAGTATTATATTTAGGAAACAAAGGCTGGCTTCCCCAGATGTTCAATCATGCTTATGAAAGGATTGCAACTTTAAGAGATCCTTTCATAGATAGTCATGGTGCGGGCTATCAAATGACTCATTCGTTTTATGCACTATACAATGGTGGCATATGGGGGAGAGGATTAGGAAACAGTATCACAAAAAAGGGATATCTTCCAGAGACAGAAACAGATTTTATTTTTTCGATCATTACAGAAGAGCTTGGGCTAATTGGTGCATTGTGTGTACTTTTCTTATTATTCTCATTATGCATGAGAATCTTTTGTTTAAGCAGTCGTTGTAAAAATCAGCAAGCTGGATTGTTTCTTTTAGGATTCGGAACTTTGCTATTCGTTCAGACGATAACGAATGTGGGAAGTATCGCAGGGCTTATGCCAATGACTGGCGTGCCATTACCATTTGTTAGTTATGGAGGAACAAGTTATCTGATCCTTTCTTTAGGGATCGGGATCACGTTGAATATTTCTTCGAAGATACAGGCCGAAGAGTTGCCGCTCTATCGACCTGAAAAACAATAAAGAGAAACTGAGAATCTCTCAGTTTGAATTATCATAAAGGACTATCTTTTATTTTTCAAGCGAGAGATTCTTTTTAGAAAGAGGAATTCGCAATGAAAGTATTTCAAAAAATCATATTATCTGTTTTGTTACTGCTTACACTAGTAGTCGGCTTTTTTTCGATTGAATTTGTCCATGGATTTTCGTCTGCAAAACAGACCTCAACTGTAAAAAAGGTAGATCCGAAAAGTGTCCCTACCACACTAAACGTGGCTTTGATTGGTTCGGATGCCCGTTCGAAAGACGAAAATGGTCGCTCAGATTCACTTATGGTTGCACAATACGACCAGAAAACACAACAAGCAAAACTAATCTCTATCATGAGAGACTCATATGTCGATATACCAGGTTACGGAATGGATAAAATCAATGCAGCGTACTCTTACGGAGGAGTTGATTTATTGAACCAAACATTAAAGGAAAATTTCAAATTTGAAGCCCGGTATTATGCAAGTATCACATTTCAAGATTTTATCGATTGCGTCAATGAACTGTTTCCTGATGGAGTAAAGATTGATGCAGAAAAATCTTTAGATTTAGATGGCGTATATATAAAAAAAGGGAAGCAAGTAATGGATGGCAATACGTTACTGCAGTATGCTCGATTCCGTGAAGACGAAGAAGGAGACTTTGGGAGGATTAGAAGACAGCAACAAGTGATTAAAGCTATCTCTCAGCAGCTGAAAGACGTCACTTCGATATTTAAATTACCGAAAGCGGTGGGAAAACTACTTGGCAGTATCCAAACGAACCTTCCTGAGAGTGTGCTACTGGATTGCGGTATGGATTTCCTCAAAGACGATAATAAAAAGATCGATACATTATCCGTACCAGTAGACGGCAGTTGGGACTTCAACGACAATACGCCTTCCGGAAGTGTTCTGGAATTAGATTTGACCAAAAACCAAGAAGCAATCAAAAAATTTCTGAATAATTAAGTAAAGAAAATAAAAGAAAAGAAGTTAGAAATAACAATTTATGTTATGTTCTGACTTCTTTTATTATGTTAGAATAAACAGGTATAAATAGTGAAAATAAAGGAATAACAAGCAAAAGAAGGAGGGAAAAATGAAAAGAAGTGACAAGCACGGCAAAAATCGAACAGGCGCTTATATTGCCGGCGCAGTGATTTTAATAGTAGCTGCAAGTGGCGGTTATTTTTACTACCGGCACTACCAAGAAACCCAAGCAGTAGAAGCTGGAGAAAAGACGGTTGAGCAATTTGTCCAAGCTTTAAACAAAGGAGATTATAACAAAGCTGCAGGAATGGCATCGAAAAAGGCAGCAAATAAAAGTGCATTATCTGAAAAAGAGATCTTAGAAAAATACCAAAATATATACGGTGCTGCCGATGTCAAAGGACTTGAGATATCAAATCTAAAAGTAGATAAAAAAGATGATTCTACTTATAGCTTTTCATATAAAGCAAAGATGAATACCTCATTAGGTGAATTGAAAGATCTTTCTTATAAAGGAACATTAGACAGAAATGATGGAAAAACCACGATCAACTGGCAGCCTAACTTGGTTTTTCCAGAAATGGAAGGAAATGACAAAGTAAGTCTGACCACGCAAGAAGCAACAAGAGGGAACATTTTAGATCGAAATGGGGAACCATTAGCAACAACCGGCAAACTAAAACAATTAGGAGTCGTTCCAAGCAAACTTGGGGATGGGGACGAAAAAACAGCCAATATCAAAGCCATTGCTTCTGCATTCGACTTAACAGAAGATGCTATCAATCAGGCTATTTCACAAAGCTGGGTACAACCCGATTACTTTGTCCCATTGAAAATCATTGATGGAGCAACGCCAGAACTTCCAGCTGGAGCTACCATCCAAGAAGTAGACGGCAGATATTATCCTTTGGGTGAAGCAGCTGCTCAACTGATTGGTTACGTGGGAGATATCACAGCAGAAGATATTGATAAAAATCCAGAATTAAGCAGTAATGGAAAAATCGGACGATCTGGTTTGGAAATGGCTTTTGATAAGGATCTTCGTGGGACTACAGGTGGAAAATTAAGCATCACAGATACAGACGGTGTCGAGAAAAAGGTTCTGATCGAGCATGAAGTCCAAAACGGAAAAGATATCAAATTGACAATCGATGCAAAGGCACAAAAAACAGCTTTCGACAGTCTAGGAGGAAAAGCTGGATCGACTGTTGCGACAACGCCAAAAACCGGTGATCTTCTTGCGCTTGCTAGCTCTCCAAGCTATGATCCAAACAAAATGACAAACGGGATCTCACAAGAAGACTACAAAGCTTATGAAGAAAATCCTGAACAACCATTCATCAGCCGATTTGCGACAGGTTATGCTCCTGGATCTACGTTTAAAATGATCACAGCAGCAATCGGTCTCGACAACGGCACTATCGATCCAAATGAAGTGTTGACGATCAACGGGCTTAAATGGCAAAAAGATAGTTCTTGGGGATCGTATCAAGTAACTCGTGTTAGTGATGTGTCACAAGTAGACTTAAAAACTGCTTTGATTTATTCCGATAATATATATATGGCGCAAGAAACGTTGAAAATGGGGGAGAAGAATTTCCGTGCAGGTTTGGATAAATTCATTTTTGGTGAAGACCTTGATTTGCCAATCAGTATGAATCCAGCACAAATTTCTAATGAAGAGAGCTTTAATTCAGATATCTTGCTAGCTGATACTGGATATGGACAAGGCGAACTTCTAATTAATCCTATCCAGCAAGCAGCAATGTATTCTGTTTTTGCCAACAATGGCACACTTGTCTATCCTAAATTGATTGCAGATAAAGAGACAAAAGATAAGAAGAATGTCATCGGCGAAACAGCAGTACAAACGATCGTGCCAGATCTGAGAGAAGTTGTGCAAGATGTAAATGGTACAGCACATTCTCTTTCTGCTTTAGGGATTCCATTGGCAGCGAAAACTGGTACAGCGGAAATCAAAGAAAAACAGGATGAAAAAGGGAAAGAGAACAGTTTCTTGTTTGCTTTCAACCCTGATAACCAAGGATATATGATGGTTAGCATGTTGGAAAATAAAGAAGATGATGATTCAGCAACTAAACGAGCACCCGAACTATTACAATACCTCAACCAAAATTATCAATAAAGAACGACTTCATAACTATAGTAAAAGGACTGTGACGGTATCGTCACAGTCCTTTTTTCGCATAAACGACAGGTTCACGACCACTTTCTGGGTCACTCACACTTCATAAACTTTTTTTGTAAAATATTTCAGAACAAGTGGGGAAATAAGTGTACTTAATAAAATCACGATTACTAAAGGTGAATAGTACTGTGGTTCGATCAATTGACTTTGCTGTCCAATTTGCAAAATGATCAAAGCCATTTCTCCACGCGAAATCATACCAGCACCGACCATCAATGAACTATGTTGAGAAAAACCGGCAATCTGAGCACCAAAATACCCTCCAAGCAATTTGGTCAAAATTGCTACAAGCGTCAATATAGAAATAAAGAGAAGCTGCTCACCAAAGTCAGAAAAATCAACTTCTAATCCTACACTGACAAAAAATACTGGTATAAATACTGCATATCCTAAAGCTTCAACATTGTGGTATACTTCTTCTTTGACCTTTGTCTGACTGACTGCTATCCCAGCAAAAAAGGCACCAATGACAGAACTAAGACCTACAAGATCCGCTACGTATGACATACCTAAACAAATAACTAGCGATACGATGATAATAGAAGAATTTGCGTACACTTTTTCTGCAAATGAAAGCAAGAAGGGTGCAATCCATTTGACTAATAAGAAAATAAAAACAAAGTAAACGAGTTGTTCAATCAAAACAAGCGGTAAAGAAGCATTGCTAGAAGCTTCTCCAGTGAGAAAAGATAGACTGAAACTTAGGACTAAAACGACTAAAATGTCATCTACAACAGAAGCACCTAAAATAGTTGAGCCTTCTTTCGTATTCACCACGTTTAGTTCCTTTAATACTTCAACTGAAATACTGACAGAAGTTGCTGCAAGAATAATTCCAAAGAAAATTGCTTCATTTCCCGAAACTTGGAATGCTTCGCCTGTTAGCCAACCAAAAACAACAGGGAAGATGATTCCGAGTAAAGCAACGAACATGCCTGGTCGGAAATATTTTTTCAAAAGAGATAAATCACTTTCCAGACCAGCTAAAAACATCAATAAGATTACACCAATCTCCGAGAAGTCATGGACTAGAATATCCGGTTTGACCCAATTCAATCCAGCTTGTCCTAGCAAAACACCAACAAGTAATTGTCCGATTACTGCTGGAATACCTAATCTCCTAGAGATATGCGAGCCAATCGTTGTTGAAATCAATATCAAGCATAAAATACCAATAAATTCCATTCTCATCATTCCTTTGTATAAAATATAGCCCGAACTTAGCATAACATATATTATTGAAAAAATAGGAAAATATACTCATAAAAAACCAACAATCCAAAAGTATTTTTTGGTTTGTTGGTTTTTAAACAGTCTATTTTAATAACTAAAAACGATTAACGTATAGTCATTTTTCTTACTCTGATAAAATTGATGATTTCCTGGATACCCATGAAAATCAAGATGAAACCGAATATTTGAAATAGAACCATCAAGCTTTTGAATGGATTAAACAATAAGACGAATCCGCCAATCAACAACAGAATACTATAAACACTCCAACTTTTAGCTTTTGTATTCATGCTGAAGAACAACTGGAACAAGCTGTTGATGATAACAGCTAATCCAAGAAGAATCGGCAGGATAGAAACGATTGCAGGTGCAAAAGCATAAACGATCAGCGCACAGATCAGGAAAAAAAGACCACTAAACAGACCGATACTCCAAGAACCTGTTTTCCTTTTAAAACGGTAAGCCTCAAAAAGATTCAACACCCCAAGCAAAACAAGATAGGCAGTGATCAGATAACCGATAAAATGAAAAACAGCAGAAGGGTTTAGCACAATCGCAATCCCAGAAATAATATAAACAGCAGCTCTTAATAAGGCATATTTTTGAATATTTTGTTTAATCGTCTCAAACATATAAGAAAACCTCCTTTGACTTATTTTAACGTGAACTAGTCATTTTACCAAATCAAACGTTACAAAATGAGTGAAGGAGAAGAGCTTCTTAAGAAAGATCATTTTCTGAGGATCTTTTCCATTTTTTTGCCTTTTGCTAGCTCATCGATCATTTTATCTAAATAACGAATTTCTTTCATCAAGTTATCCTCGATGTTTTCTACTCGCACACCACAAACAACACCTGTAATCAAAGAACGAGAAGGATTGGGGGCAGGGGCTTCCGCAAAAAATTGTTCGAAAGTCACTTGTTTTTGTAGTTGCTCTTCTAGTTCTGTTTGGGAATAACCTGTCAGCCAGCAAATGATTTCATCTACTTCCTCTTTTGTACGATCTTTTCTCTCTGCTTTTGCTACATACATAGGATAAACGCTTGCAAAACTTGTCTTAAAAATACTATTTTGCGCCATAATCAGTCACCTTTCTTCTCTCAAACTATTTACTACTTATAGTATATAAGAAAAAGAGAAGAAAAAGTGATTATTCAAAAAAAAAGACAAGAAGGATTGTGACAAAATTCTTATCACAATCCTTTTTTTCGAATAAACGGTGTTCTCATGCCTACTCCTCAGCCACAAGTCACAATATTCAACAAACATGAGAAACTGTTTATTGAAATTGTTCCTTGTGACTCGGAGCTGAACGG
>NZ_KV815607.1:30416-77760 GCF_001814285.1 Enterococcus sp. HMSC076E04
TGTCTTTTGTACAATCTTTATAGTTCAAGTGCGCATCAGATAATCGAATGCTCCTAAAGCTGCAGTAGCTCCTGAACCCATTGAAACGATGATTTGTTTGTATGGACTATCTGTACAATCACCAGCTGCGAAAACGCCGGGGATATTCGTTGCGCCATTTTTCTCGGTCACTATTTCATTTCTTGGATTCATTTCGATCGTTCCATCTAGCCAATCCGTATTAGGGAGTAAGCCGACTAGAATGAATACTCCTGAAACAGCTAGTGTATGCATCTCCATCGTACGGCGATCGATATAGGAGAGAGATTCTACCTGATTCGTACCGCTGATTTCTTTCGTCGCTGCATGTTTGATAACAGTGACATTCGCAAGAGAGACTAGTTTATCCTGTAAGATTTGATCTGCTTTTAATTCTGGTAAGAATTCTAGAACATATACATGTTTTGCTAACCCAGCCAAATCAATTGCTGCTTCAACACCAGAATTACCACCGCCGATAACAGCAATCTCTTTTCCTTTAAATAGAGGACCGTCACAGTGTGGACAATAAGCAATTCCTTTATTTTTAAACTCTTTTTCGCCCGGTACATTGATAGAACGCCAGTGCGCACCTGTCGCAATAATTGCAGTTTTTGCTTGAAGTGATATACCGTTAGCCAAGCCGATATTGATAAAATCTTGCTCTTTATTTAAGGAAACAGCCTCTTGATTGATCATAATATCGATAGGGTAACTACGCACATGATTTTCTACTTGCTGCATTAATTTTGGCCCTTCTGTGTAAAGGGTACCAATCATGTTTTCAATTCCCAGTGTTTCAACGACTTGTCCACCGAAGGAGTCAGCAACAATCCCTGTGCGGATTCCTTTACGTGCTGCATAGATAGCTGCACTACTAGCTGCTGGTCCGCCACCGACCACTAATACATCATAAGGTTTTTTTTCAAATAATTCTTCTTCAACCAAAGGACCAGTGATTTTTTCAACGATTTGTTCGATCGTCATGCGTCCGCTACTAAATTCTTCACCATTTAAAAACACTGTTGGCACTGCCATGATTTGTTTATCATCAATTTCTTTTTGGAACATACCGCCTTCAATCATCGTATGAGTAATATTTGGATTTAATACAGCTAATATATTCAATGCCTGTACAACGTCCGGGCAATTGTGACAAGTCAAGCTAACATAACTGTCAAAATGCAGCTTTTGTTTGATTTGTTTGATTTTGAGACTCAAAGACTCACTGATTTTTGGTGCCCGTCCACTAATTTGTAACAGTGCTAGTAAAAAAGAAGCAAATTCATGACCGAGGGGGATACCAGCAAAAATAATTCCACTTTCTTTGCCAAGAGGGCTGATAGAAAAACTAGGTGTCCGCATCAACTCTTTTTTTTCCCAAGAGATTTTAGGAGACATTTCTGATATTTCCTTCGTAAATTCTGCTAATTTTTGACTATTTTCACTAGTATCCAAACTAACAGAAAAAACAATAGGAGATTCAATCAGTGCTAAATATTGTTCGAGGTTTTGTTTAGTTTCTTTATCTAACATGTCGACCACCTAAATTTTTCCAACAAGATCAAAACTTGGTTTCAATGTTTCGCCACTTTCTTTCCATTTTGCCGGACAAACTTCACCTGGGTGGGTACGTACATATTGAGCAGCCCGTATCTTATCAATCAGTGCACTAGCATCACGGCCAATTCCATCTGCATTGATTTCCATAGCTTGAACGATGCCGTCTGGATCAATAATAAATGTTCCTCGTTGAGCTAATCCTTGTTCTTCATCCAACACATCAAAAATACGAGAAATCCGATGCGAAGGATCGCCAATCATCGTGTATTCGATTTTACCGATAGCATCTGATGTATCATGCCATGCTTTGTGAGTAAAATGGGTATCTGTAGAGCAAGAAAAGACTTCAACACCCAAAGATTTCAAGGTGCTGTATTGTTCTTGTAAGTCTTCTAGTTCAGTGGGGCAAACAAAAGTGAAATCTGCTGGGTAGAAACATAGGATGCTCCAATTCCCCATAAGGTCTTTCTCGCTAATTTCTAAAAATTCTCCTTGATGATAAGCTTGAACGTTAAATTCTTCGATTTTTTTCCCAATCAATGACATAGTAAAACCTCCAATAATAATTATTTATTTATAATGATTGTAATTTAGTTGGAGTTAGAAAGTCAATGAATATTTTGTTATTTAATAAAGATTACTCAAAAACGCTGGTTAATTATAAAATGGAAGAGGCATAAGAAAATACAACTACTTGAAATACTCAGGATAACGTTGAGTGACAGTTTCTTGTTCTTTCAGCATCATGTGCAAGTGCAATCCCGTTTGAAAACGAGCTTCTTCTGGTTTTTTATCGACTAATGCTCTGAATAAATCTTCATGTTGTTCCATGATCGTTTCCCATGGAAGCCCTTGTATGGTCACTCTTAACCAACGAAAACGTTCTAAATGGGTATTGTGGTCATCTAACCAGTTCCAAACTTCTTTTCTGCCGGCAATTTCGAAACAAGCTTCATGAAATAAATTATCTGCACGAAAAAACGCACGTTCATCCTTTATTTGGGCTGCTTTTTCTTGTTCTTTTAAAATCGTTTCTAACACTATTCGTGTTTGATGGTCCAATTTAGAACAGCATTCAATCATGATTTGCTGTTCTAATTGTTCTCGAACAAATCGAGCATTTTCTGCAGAATAGAGATTGATTCTTGAAACATACGTACCACTTTGAGGAACTGTGTACACGAGTTCTTGCTGACGTAGTTGAATCAATGCTTCGCGAATGGGGGTCCGGCCGATAGAAAGATGTTCCTCCAGCGCTTTTTCAGATATTTTTCTTCCAGGTTCTAGGTCCGCATAGATGATTTGTTTACGAATCGCTTGGTAAGCTTGAGATTGCAAGCTACTTTTCATTTTTATACCTCCAAAATCATTTCTATGAACGTAGTATAACAGAAGAGATCTGAAAAACAATCTGATATGTCACTTTAACTCGTAGATTTGTACAAATAGTAAAATTTTGATTGACATAGCGGTTTTTATTGCATAAAATTCATTTGAAGACAAAAACTGATATGTTAGTTTAGGAGGGGAAAAATGATTGATTTAAACAACTGGGAGAACTTTATTCCTGAATTATCTCAAAAAGAAGTAGAAATACCTCATTTTGACCGTGCATCATTAAGAGAAACTGGACAAAGAAATCCTGTCTGGATCCATTTTGGTGGCGGAAATCTTTATCGAGGATTTCATGCAGAAATCGCTCAATGTTTAGCGGATCAAGGCGAATTGCCCACTGGTGTCATTGTTTGTGAAACATTCGATGAAGAAATAATTGAAAAGGCTTACCTAGTTTTTGATGATTTGGTTCTTGAAGTGGTCATGCCAAGCAGTGGAAAATTTATCAAACGTGTATTAGCTGCGACAGCTGACAGTCTGTATTGTCATCCAGATTGTTCGGAACACTTTGCTAAGATGATTGGTCACTTTGAAAATCCGAGTTTACAATTAGTTACTTTTGCTATTACTGAAAAAGGTTATCGATTGAAAGATACAAGTAATAAATATATAGGACCGATTGCAGTTGATATAAAAAATGGTCCGAAAAAGCCATCACATACGATGAGTATTCTTGCTGCACTACTTTATAGACGGTTTTTATCGGGAGCTTGGCCGATTGCACTTGTCTCTACAGATAATTTTTCACAAAACGGCAGTCAATTACGTACTTCGTTGCTAGCGATCGCAAAAGAATGGCAAAAGGAAGGTTATGTACCAGAAACATTTATCCAATACTTATCGAATGAAGAAATCGTTGCGTTTCCATGGACAATGATTGATCGTATCACTCCGAATCCTTCCATATCAGTTAGCAGAATGTTGGCAGAAGAAGGCTTTTTAAATATGTCGATCTTGCAAACCGCAAAGGGAACCAATATTGCGCCATTCGTCAATACAGAAGATATCCATTATTTAATCATGGAAGATCATTTTCCAAACGGACGTCCGAGATTCGAAAAAGCTGGAGTGTTCTTGACTGATCGTGCAACGGTAGATAAAGCAGATACGATGAAAGTGACGACTTGTCTTAATCCTTTGCATACGGCTTTAGCTATTATGGGTTGTTTACTGGGTTATAGGAGTATAGCTGAAGAGATGAAAGATCCAGATTTGTCACTGTTAGTTTCTGAAATCGGGTACAATGAAGGTCCTCCAGTCGTAGAATCGCCTGGAATCATTGATCCAAAGACCTTTCTTGAAGAAGTAGTCACTGTGCGATTTTCTAATCCAAATATTCCTGACATGCCTCAGCGAATCGCCACGGATACCTCTCAAAAGGTGGCGATTCGTTACGGTGAGACGATTAAAAAATATATGGAAATAGAAAATAAGGACCCGCAGACTCTTGTGTTCATCCCATTGATTCTCGCTGCTTGGCTTCGATACCTTATTGGCCTTGATGATCAAGGAAAACCATTCACACCGAGTCCAGATCCTTTGCTGGTGGAACTTCAGCACAGGCTTTCTGATATTCAATTGGGTACGCAAGATACCTCACATATCCAAGAGAAAATTGTTCCTATTTTGTCAAATAAAGAAATTTTTGGTGTAGATCTTTATCAAGCTGAGATTGGCAGAAAAATAGAAGGAATGTTCATCAAAATGTTGGCAGGACCCAATGCCGTACGAAAAACATTACAGAATTACTTACAAGAACATGGAAGAACTTTATAATGGAAATGACTTTTAGATGGTACGGTTCACAAGAGGAAAAGATTGCTTTAGATGAAATCAGACAAATACCTGCAGTCAAAGGTATTGTAGGCACATTGATGGATATACCAGTAGGAGAAGTGTGGCCTAGGGAACGGATCAAAGAATTAAAAGAAGAAATTGAGTCTCGTGGAGTGACACTAAAGGTTATCGAAAGCGTCAATGTGCATGATGCCATTAAAATTGGTTTACCATCCCGTGAGCAGTATATCGAAAACTATAAGCAGACGATTCGAAACTTGGCAGAATATGGAATAGAAGTCATCTGCTATAATTTTATGCCTGTATTTGATTGGGTCAAATCTGATCTTGATTACCGCTTAGAAGATGGCTCATCTACGTTAGCTTTTATATCCGCTGATATTCCAGCTGATCCAAAAGAAATCGTCGAACGCATCGAACAGTCCAGCAATGAATTCGAGTTGCCGGGGTGGGAACCTGAACGCTTAGCTCATATCAAATCTTTGCTTGAAGCGTATGCATCAATAGACGAAGAAAAACTTCGAGAAAATTTTGCTTATTTTCTTCAATCAATCATCCCGACATGTGAAGAGGTAGGGGTCAAAATGGCTGTACACCCAGATGACCCGCCGTACTCGATTTTTGGATTACCTCGAATCGTAAAGAATCGAGAAGACCTAGATTGGTTGTGCCGAGTAGTAGACAGTCCTTCTAACGGAATCACTCTTTGTACAGGAAGTATTGCAGAAGATCCAGAAAATGATGTGTATGAAATTTTAGCAGAATTTTGCCAAAGAGACCGGATCCCATTTGCTCACGTTCGAAATATCAAGTTTTTAGATAATCGAGATTTCTATGAGGCACCGCATAAATCAGAATACGGTTCATTAGACATGTACCGTATACTAAAAACAATGTATGACAACGGATTTGACGGATACATCCGCCCTGATCATGGCAGAATGATTTGGAATGAGACAGGAAGACCAGGATATGGCTTATATGATCGAGCATTAGGTGCGGTATATCTAAATGGATTATGGGAAGCAATTGAAAAAGGAAACGAACGTAAAGAAAACCAGTAAATAATTTATAATTTTATTATGTAAAAGAAAAAGATATTCAAATTTTTGTGACATAAATCCGTATGCTTTTCAACAGTATACGGATTTATGTCACTTCTTTGGTCTAGGAACTAGAGGTTATCTTGATTTTCTTTTTCCGATTGGTTCATAAGAGCCTCTTCTTTTAATTCAAAAATATATTCTGAAATCCTCATAATCACTTTTTTCCAATCTTCTGGTGTGATGATTCCCTTTAAAATATATATTTTTTGATGTGGGAAGGCAACTGTTTCAAAGGGCAGTCACTGATAACGATGTTACAGTTCTCCATAAAATCGTTTTGTATTTTGATCGATTCATTTGAAAAAATTTGTTCTATCTTAACAATCAAATCTTTACTGATATAAAAATCACGCGTATAGTTCACACCAATCACGATCAGCGGTTGTTTTTTGTAACGATCATATAAATGTACTAGATCTTCGACCATCCATAGCACATTTTCTTTTTCTAAAATATCTGGCAGCATATGTTGATTTTGTTCTCTGAAATCCATGTAAAATCGTTCAATAGCTGTTTGGATTTCTTTCAATACGTTATGCTCTTGATAAAGCATAAAAGTAGGAAGGGGCGTATTTGGTTGATTGAAGTTAAGAAATCCATTATAAAGTTTATTTCGTGCGAACGCCAACGAGTAAAGAATCTTTTCTTTTTCAGGCATAAACAAATCAAATACAGTACAAAAGGATTCCACCATTTTTCTTGAATAAAGAACATGAGGAACATTTGCTTTTCTTAAAAGTTCGTATTGCTCCAAACTTGTTTTTTCTGATTCGATTTTCGTGATAGAGAGCCGAGCTAAAATATTCACTAGGATGCGTTGTTCGCGACAAATTGGCAGATTGGGACGCAAAATATCGACAGAGGGATCAATAAAAAAGTCAATATATTCATACTCCTCAAACTCTCTTTGCACACCTTTCACAGAAGTAGCCGGAAAATTCTCTTTACATATTTTCAACAGCAAATATAATTTATCCATCATACCGCTATTCAGTCGGTCAAGTACCTCTTTTTTAAAAAAAGTATTCATCATAAAAGCAACTACCTGTGGTTCTTCATCATAAAAATCTGTAGCAGTACTTGAAAAGATATTCCAATAAATATCTAATGCTGCATATTGGATTTGTACTTCTTTTCCAGAAAAGGACTTTCTTCCATTATTAGAAAAGGAGACAGACAAACCATACAATGCTAAAAATGCATTGATTTTTTTCATTTTCGTATACAGATAAGAGGCACTATAGTTCGTTTGCTGACTTAAACTGATAATCGAATTTGTCTGACAACTGAACTAAGAAGTCAAGATCTCATAACTGACCGATTCGTTGCAGTACCTTCCAAATAGACGATAGTAGCAATAAGCCGGATCAATTCCTTCAAAATTCAACTTCAAAAAAGGTTTTTGTTTATCAATATGCAATTCTGTTAGATTTAGACGCTCAAAATCTTGTTCTAATTCTTTGATGTATAATAGAAAATTTGATTCAGACATATGGAAATGATCTGCTAAATATTGTGTAGTAATAAAGAAACGATGTTCAGACAGGAAAAGAAAAATATCTAATTTTGTATTGCTTTTTTTCTTTAAAAGATACGTTTTTATCGCTTCTTGGGTTTGCATGAAGGGCGCTCCTTTTTACTTAAATTGTTAAAACTTGAAAATATTACTGTTTTTTTCATGAATCTAGACAAAAAGACAGTAAACATATAGGCACAATCTCTACTATCTTATTTCTTGCATACAAAAAAATCAAGGAGTGAGAGAGTTATGAGATATCCAACCATCTTAATCTCAACATTTACAGCCTTAAGCTTATCGCTTACTATAAATCAGACAGTGCATACAGAGGAGATAGGAACAGCAAATTGGGCAGAAACCAAATGGGCCAATGTTAATCGAATTACTTTCCAAGATGAATTTTCTTCCTTCAATTCAGGTGTCACAAAATTGAAAAAAGGACAAACAGCGACCATCAAAGCAACAGTTGATTATTCGGGAGACTTAGCACCGATACGACAATCAGCTGTTACATTTGAGAATGTTGACCCTGCTTTATTGATCAGTTACGACGAGAATACTTTGTCTATCCAACACAAGCAAGCAACATTTACTTTCACCGTCACATTAAATCAGGACTTGCTAAAACCAGCACTGTTTACTGTCAAAGTAGCAGATGGCTTACCGAACGATCTTCATTATTTGACGCCGTATAGTCAACGGCAGACAGTTGAGCAAGATTCAGCAATCGACTCAGGAGGAGGAGATCTTGTTGGGGAACCAACGGATAAACCAGAAAATGAAAACAAGCCTGATATACCGCCTACAGAAAATCCAGACGGAGAACAGCAACCGGAAATAGAATCTGGTGAAGAGCCTGATACAGAAATGAAGCCGGAGCCAGACAATGAATCAAAACCTGAAACAACTCCCGAAGAAAAACCAGGCACAGATAATGAAACCGAGAATCCAGAGAAACCAGATGTGACTCCAGAACCACCAAATAGGGTTCCTGAAGAAAAGCCAGATGTGTCCCCAGAAATGCCAGAAAAAACACCTGAAACAAATATAACGGCAAAAGAGATAAGCACCCAAAAGGATGAAAAGAAAGAGAGTCAAAAAATAGATACAACCATTCAACAAATAAATAAAGAGAAGCAGAATACACAAACACAACGATTTGATAACCCTCACCCAGCTGAGACTTTAAAAAGTAGCAAAGATACAATCCTTGCTAGTCCTGATACGAAAAATAAACAGCTGCCAAAATCTGGAGAAGCACAAAATAAAGTCATACTGTGGAGCGGAATCATTCTATTAGGCATAACAATGATGTTTTCTGTAAAAAGATTTAAACAAAATAGATGACACTGACATTTGAAGAATGTCGGAGAACACATTTTTACAAACGAAAAAGTAATATTAATAAAACGACCCTGAATAGCAGATTCTAAATCTGATATTTAGGGTCGTTCTAATTTTTATCTTTCTTCATTTTTAATTTAAAGGAGATCTGTTTCTCTTGGTGAATGATTCGGAATCTTTTTCACTTTCAGCACATCTAAAAAGAAGGTGAAGATCGGAATGCCGACAATCAATCCCCAAACGCCAAAGAATCGTTCACTAACAAGCAAGACCACGAATGTATAAAAAATCGGCAAGTCTGTTTTGCTAGACATTAATTTTGGGTTCAGTACATAAGATTCGATCAGATGTACAACCAAAATCGTCATCAGGATGTAAACAACATCTCTGATTCCTCCTTGTGAATAAGCAATGAAAGATAGAGGAATACAAGAAATAATAACGCCTGCTACTGGGATCAGACTTAGAATGAATATCATAATTGCTAAGCTCAGCAGTTGGTGAAAGCCAAATGCGGCCAAGGCAATAGTTGTGAGCAGGGTGTTTAAAAGAGCAATAATAAATTGAGCTTCTAATACTAAACCAAATGTATTGACAAACTTATCGGCGAAATAATATAGATCTTGAAAGAACCAAGAAAACTCACTTTTTAGAAATAACCGTGAGAAAAAAATCGTTTTTTGCTTTTCAATCATAAAAAAGAAACTTAAGATGAACGACATAGCGAACGCCACTGCCAGTTTTCCTATATCTTGTAAATAGCCAAGCGCAATTGACGCGCCATTTTGAAGCTGTTCAAAGAAATCGTTCCGCTCGATATAATTGTGGATGTACTGTAAAACTGGATCTGCATCTTTTGGTTGATGCTCGTAAAAATCAATAACAGATTGGATCATATCGAATGTTTGATGAATAAGCATCGGGATATACTTTGTGAATGCCAGATAGATAAGATAAACGATCAATGTATAAATCATGATGGCTAAAATACCTGTAGGGATTCGGACAAATCGCTGAATGATTTGAACAAGGTGGATCATCAAGTAAGTAAAGATAAATGTGAGTAAAATGGTTGTAATCATACTTCTTACTAAGAAAAGTACAAAAATGACAGATAATAAAACAGTGAGGCGGCGTATTTTTTCATTCGCCAAAAAACGCTGATAAACGGACAATTTGACAACCTCCAAATAACAAAAATAAACACGTTATTCATTATATGATGGAATACGAAAATAAGAAAGGGAAAGAGCAAAAAGAAAAACCGCTAAATGACGTTATCTTATGAGTTGGTTTTCCTCATAAAATCGTTCATCTAGCAGTTTCAGCCCTTTTTCTGGTCTTGATGAAAATTATCTAGCATTTTTCGGGTCAGATGTTGCAGTGTATCCAATTCTTCCTGTTCAAGCGGAAGATAAGACTTGATCTTTTGTGGAATACCTTCTGCTTGTTTTTGCAACGCAACTCCTTGAGAAGTGAGCGTAACATTTACGATTCTTTCGTCATCCGTTTCACGCTGACGCTTGATATAATTTTTTTCTGCTAACTTCTTCAGTAAGGGGGTTAGCGTACCAGAATCCAGACACAAATCATTTCCTAGCTCTTTCACTGTAGTCTTTTTCTTTTCCCATAAAACTAGCATCACAAGATACTGGGTATAGGTAAGATCCAGCGGTTTGAGAAGGGGAGTGTAGTGCCTGATGATCTCCTTAGAGGCGGCATATAAAGGAAAACATACTTGATTAGCTAAATATAGATCTTCCATTTTTCCACCTCCGCTGTTTCACTATAGTGTATCATAGCGGATTTACACAAAAAAGTCTATTCACTAACAGCTTTCAGAGTAACTTCGATATTTCCAGCTGTCGCTTTTGAATAAGGGCACACTTTATGTGCAGCTTCTAATAATTCTTGGGTTTCTTCTAGAGAAAGGCCTTCGATAGATCCTTCAATCTCTACGCCTAAGACAAAGCTCATTTCACTTTCGGAATAAAGAGAAACTTGTGCGCTGACAGTAGAAGCGCCAGAAATATTTTTTTGTTGTTTAATCAACTCCAATGCACTGTTGAAACAGGCACTGAAACCAGCTGCAAACAATTGTTCAGGATTTGTTGCGTTTTCAACACGTTTACCAGGAGCTGCAATATTTAATTCGAATGTGTGATCAGGATTATGGACTTCTCCAGAACGTCCGCCTGTGTTGATCATTTTTGTAGAATACATTTTTTTCATAAGATTACCACCTTTTATTATATTTGATGCAATTAGATTGTACACAATTTAATTATAAAAAGCAAAGAAATTGATTATTCAAGAAAAAAGAGAAAGCACATGGAACAAACTTGCTTCCTCTAATAAGAATATTTACAAAAAAATATCAGTGACAAGAACTAATCCCATCATAAACTTTACATATATTTTTCAAAAAGTTGTTTTCTTTCTTCAAAACTTACTTCACGATGAACCTGATGAAGCATCCATAAATAACCAAAAGGATCCCTGAACATCGAATTGGTCACACCAAAGTCCATCATTTCTGTCATTTCTTGGATCTCTACACAGCCATTTCGTAATGCTTTATTATGTGTGTCCTTAATGTCAGAGACGATGATATTGAACCAGATCGTATTTGGATGTTCAGCAGTAGGGGCAGTCAGACCAATGGGCGGATTGTCATCCAGCATATGGAACCGCGTGCCATACAAGGAAAAAATGACTTCATTATTGCCTCTAGGATACTCTGTTGCCTCAATCAGTTCTATTTCATCAAAGATCGTTTGATAAAGTTTTAGAGCTTTCAAACTATCATTTAATACAAAATCGATTTCTGTTCCTTTATGCATAAAATTCTCCTCTCTTTTTCAATCGAACATTTACTTACTTCTTCTATTATTATACCAGTTAAAGAAAACGCATTCAAAATAATAGGGTTGATTACTTACCAACTCATTCGATTGGATGATAAGTAAATCCGCGTCCCATTACTTCTGCTACGCTGTTGACAATGACAAAGGCGCTTGGATCAATTTCTTCTATCAGAGGTTTCATTCGAGAGAATTCATGATCGGTCACAACGATCAATAACACTTCTTTTGACTTTCGGTTATAGCCGCCTTTTGCCTCCAGCAAGGTAAGCCCGCGTCCGATTTCAGCACTTAAGCGAAGGCGAATGTCTTCCAAAGAATGTTCGCTCATAACCATGACGGATTTCTTCCGATTGATCCCTGTTTCGATATAGGTCATGACGATTGAAGTGATTGCAATAGATAAGATAGCGTAAAGAAATTCTTCTATTCCAAAAACAAACAGATTGAGAGAAACGACGAAAGCATCTGTAAGAAACAGGCCGATCGAAGTGTTCAAGTGGAAATATTTTTTAAAAATGAGGGGAGGGATCGTCGTGCCACCACTGGAAGAGTTATTTTTATATAAGATGGCCACTCCTAAAGCAAAAATCGCACTTCCAAAAATGACAGATAACAACCGATCTGAAGTAATCATCATCTCTGGTACTACCGCGATGATCAAAGGAAAAACTAAGCTTCCAAAAAGCACTTTGAAAAAAGGTTTTTTACCTAAAAACAGAAGAGCTAGCACTAACATAGCGATATTCAATACTAAAATGACTATAGCACGGTCAAAACCGAAAGCAGCTTCCAGTAATATTCCTAGTCCGCTGACACCACCAGCAGCGATATGATGAGGCCCTAAAAACATATTTATAGCGACTCCTAATATAAAGAGGGCAAAAATAATTTTGGCATATGTCCATATATATTGTCTTGTTTCTTTCATTTATCCACTTCCTTTAGTTGATTAATAGTATTCTTATCTTATTATAACTTATTTTTCACTATAAGTTAACTTCGTTTAATAAAAAAATTAGGCTTGGCTAATTTAGGAAACTCATCTTATCTGAAATCACTCGATCAAACAAAAACTCTTAAAAAACTTTTTCGATTAGGAAGATCGAATATAGAGAGCAGAGAAACAGATAAACTAAGATAATTATAGAACTCGAAATAGGTAGAAAATAGATTCAAAAACTTTTAAAAGTTTTTGAATCTATCTGTTGAATTCGCTTAAAAAGTAATAGAAAAGTGCCAAAAAAACTGTTACCGATAACATTTTTGAAAACGTTGTCTTTTCTATCTCTATCACTTATAGTGAGGACGTAATATTAAATCGCAAGGAGGAAATCAATGGACACAGCTGCAATTTATCATCGACCGGAAAGTGAATATGCATTTCTATATACGAATACAAAATTCCGTATCCGGCTTCGTACTCGGAAGAATGATATCAAAAAAGTATATGTGTTAAGCGGAGATCCGTATACCATAACAACTGAAAAATGGTATCAAAAAGAACGACCAATTAAAAAGTGTTTAAGTACAAATGTTCATGATTATTGGGAAGTTGAATTGACAAGTGAAACAAGACGATTACAATATGCGTTCCATGTTATTGGAGAAGACAGCACGGATTGTTTCTATGGTGATCAAGGTGTTTTTCCTTATCGAAAAAATGTGATTGTTGAACCAAATTTTTATTTTCGAATGCCTTATTTCCATCAAATTGATCGCTTCGTTGTACCAGAATGGGTGAAAGAAACAGTATGGTATCAAATTTTTCCTGAAAGATTTGCAAATGGGGATAAAGCAAATGATCCCGATCATACTTTGGCTTGGGGAAGCAAAGATCCAGATCGTGAAGATTTCTTTGGCGGGGATTTACAAGGTGTGATGGATCATCTGGATTATTTGACAGACCTGGGTATCAACGGAATATACTTTTGTCCCATATTTAAAGCTACATCCAATCACAAGTACGACACGATCGACTATTATGAAGTCGATCCCGCGTTTGGAGATAAAAAACTTTTAAAAAATTTAATTGATGAAGCACATAAAAGAGGGATACGTATCATGTTTGATGCTGTATTCAATCATATGGGAATCCATTCGCCCCAATGGCAAGATGTACTCGAAAACGGAGAAAAATCAATCTATAAAGACTGGTTCCATATCCGCTTTTTCCCAGTAGATTCCTATCAGATGACTGATGTGCCAGAAACTGCTGAAAATATCCCATATGATACTTTTGCTTTTACTCCATTCATGCCCAAACTAAATACAGCAAATCCAGAGGTTCAAAAATATTTATTAGATATTGCCACCTATTGGATAAAAGAATTCGATATTGATGGATGGCGACTAGATGTTGCTAATGAAGTGGATCATCATTTTTGGAAAAAATTTAGAGAAGAAGTTACAGTCATCAAACCTGATATCTATATCCTGGGAGAGATCTGGCATTCCTCACAGGCCTGGCTGCAAGGGGATGAATTCCACGCAGTAATGAATTACGCATTTACAGATTCAATTAAAGATTATTTTGCAAAAAAGAAAATTACAGCTTCGCAAATGGTCAGTGGAATGAATCATCAGCAAATGCTTTACAGAGATCAGGTGAACGAAGGGACATTTAACTTATTAGATTCTCATGATACTGCAAGGATCTTAACTCTTTGTAATGGGAACAAGGAATTGATGAAATCTGTGATGACTTTTATGTTTCTTCAAAAAGGATCTCCATGTATCTATTATGGGACAGAAGTAGGGATGACTGGTGGAGAAGACCCGGATTGTCGAAAATGTATGGTCTGGGAAAAAGAAAAACAAGATCTAGAACTGTTTGGTTTTATAAAAGAACTCGTTTCTCTTAGGAAACAGTTGTCTAAGATTCTTTCTGAAGGGGCTACCCAATGGTTAATAGTAAATGATCGTGAAGATAAGCTCTATTTTGTACGTGAACTAGAGGGGCAGATTATCCATATTTACTTCAATCAGTCAGCAGAACCTTGGATAGTAGAACAGGAAAATGAGGTTATTCTTAGTCAAAATTGTCAGTTATTAGAAGATGGGAAAGCAGAGATACAGCAATACGGATTTTTGATTATGTGTTGAAAACTGTTACCGGTAACAGAAAGAAAGCGTTTGCAAATAAAGATTTGTGCCCATTATAATAGTGGTGTAACAGCACGTTGAATACACAGGAGGAAATGAAGATGAAAAAAAGAAGCGCGAAAAAGTTAGGTTTAGGGTTAGTCTCTTTAGGAATCTTAGGCGGATTAGCGGCTTGTGGCAATGGTAATTCTTCAGCAGAAGGGGAAGCGGAAGAAGGGAAAACGTTAACAGTCTCCGTTGATTCTGGATATAAAGATTATATAAACGAAATAAAAGATACATTCGAAAAAGAAAACGATGTGAAGATCAAGCTGGTAGAAAAGGACATGTTCGATCAGTTAGAATCATTAGCGTTAGATGGGCCTGCTGGAAAGGGACCTGACGTTATGATGGCAGCATATGACCGGATCGGTGCGTTAGGACAGCAAGGACATCTGGCGGAAGTAAAACTGGGAAATGAATCAGCTTACGATGAAACAGACAAAGCCCAAGTGACTTATGATGGAAAAATCTATGGAGAACCTGCAGTAATCGAGACCCTTGTTTTGTACTATAACAAAGATTTAGTCGATACAGCACCAGCGACGTTTAAAGATTTGGAAAATCTATCCAAAGACAGTCGTTTTGCTTTTGAGTCAGAAGCAGGAAAAAATACAGGATTTTTAGCTAAATGGACTGACTTTTATTATTCTTATGGTTTGATTGCAGGTTACGGTGGCTATGTATTCGGTGATGATGGTACAGATCCTTCTGATATCGGTTTGAATAATGCAGGTGCTGTAGAAGGAATTTCTTATGCAACAGATTGGTTCCAAAATGTTTGGCCTAAGGGAATGCAAGACATAAAAAGTGCAGGAGACTTCGCCAGCCAGCAATTCATGTCCAACAAAACTGCAGCAATTATTGACGGCCCATGGCAAGCGCAAACATACAAAGAAAACAATATCAATTATGGTGTTGCAAAAATTCCTACTCTAAACAATGGACAGCCTTATCAACCATTTGGCGGAGGAAAAGGATGGGTAGTCAGCAATTATGCTAAAAATAAAGATCTCTCTCAAAAATGGCTCGATTATGTAACGAATCAGGAGAATCAAGAGAAATTCTTTGAAATGGTAAATGAAATCCCTGCAAATCAACAAGCTCGGGAAACAGCCAAGGCTAAAAACGATGAATTAACAACAGCTGTGATCGAACAATATGAAACAGCTCAAGCAATGCCAAACATCCCAGAAATGGGTGAAGTTTGGACAGGTGCAGAAAACTTGATGTTCGATGCAGCATCAGGTTCAAAAACACCAAAAGAATCCGCAGATGAAGCAGTGAAAACAATCAGTGAAGCCATAGAACAAAAATACTGATTAAAATGATAACCGTCCATTTTTATAAAAAAATGGAACAGGTGCTTCAGATAGAGGTGGCAAGAGCGAGATGGAAAATTATCTTGTTCTTGTTGCCATTATCTTAAAAGTAGTTTGCGGTTTAGCAAGTTTAGAGGGGGCATTCAGATGCAGCAAGATAAAACAAGCCAGATCAACGAAAAAAAAATCACGCTTTGTTCACTTATTCCGGGTATGGGGCAGTTTGTAAATGGCCAAACTTTTAAAGGTATCGTTTTTTTCGCAATATTCGTCCTATTCATTGGTCAGATGTTCTTGGGCGGATTTCATGCATTGATAGGATTGGTTACTTTGGGAAGTATACCAATGGAAGATCATTCATTATTTATTTTGATTGAAGGCACTTTGCAATTCATCATTACAATCATTTTCTTGATTTTTTACGCTTTGAATCTTCTAGACGCCTATCGAGTAGCAAGGATGCGTAAAGAAGGGAAAAAAATCAATCGAACGATGAAGGAAGTCATACATAATATAGGTGATGAAGGTTTTCCTTATCTATTGACACTTCCCGCGTATCTTCTCATGATTTTTACCATCATTTTCCCAGTCTTAGTCACATTATTTACTGCATTTACCAATTATGACTTTAATCATATTCCACCAGCCAGTTTGATTGATTGGGTAGGGGCTAAAAACTTTTTTAGCATCTTCTTCTTGAGTTCATATCGCAATACTTTTTTTGCAGTCTTTTCATGGACCGTAATCTGGACGTTATGTGCAACAACTTTACAAATCACCCTTGGTATTCTCACAGCGGTTGTTGCTCACCAAAAATTTATTAAATTTAAACGTATTTTCGGTATCATTTTCTTATTACCGTGGGCGGTCCCAGCGTTTATTACTATCATGAGTTTTTCGAATATATTCAACGATAGCGTAGGTGCCATCAATACTCAAGTTATTCCTTTCATAAACCAGCTTCCATTTGTAGATATCAGTGCAATCTCTTGGAAAACGGACCCGAACTGGACTAAAGTGGCAATCATCTTAGTTCAAGGATGGTTAGGATTTCCCTATATCTATGTAATGGTTACAGGGATTTTACAGTCGATTTCTGAAGATTTGTATGAAGCAGCAAAAATCGATGGAGCAAATGCTTGGCAACGTTTCTCAAATATCACACTGCCAGCTGTATTTCTAGTTGCGGCACCAACGTTTATTACCCAATATACTGGGAATTTCAATAATTTTTCTATGATCTACCTATTTAACAATGGAGGGCCCGGAAGCGTGGGTGGAGGAGCTGGTTCTACAGATATCCTGATTTCATGGATTTATAAACTTACGACTGGAACTTCTCCACAGTATTCTATGGCTTCAGCCATTACGTTGATTATCTCCATCATTGTTATCTGCGTATCTTTGCTAGTGTTCAAAAAGACAAATGCGTTCAATATGGGGGATTAAACAATGAAAAAATTTCATTCGAGTGCACGATTCCAAAAACGGCTTTCTCACTTTTTTACTTACTTTTTTCTTTTACTGTTATCAGTCATTATTATCTATCCACTTTTGATCACAGCAAGTACTGCCTTCAAGTCAGGAAACATTGCGGCTTTCAGTTTGGATTTTTCAAGCGACTGGACTTTAGGGAATTTCACGCGGCTGTTCAGTGAAACACTTTACGGGACGTGGTATAAAAATACGTTAATCATCTCTGTCCTAACGATGATCGTACAAGTAACTGTAGTAACTTTAGCTGGTTATACGTATAGCCGTTATCGTTTTATCGGCCGCAAATCAAGTTTGATGTTCTTTTTAGTGATTCAGATGGTACCGACTATGGCAGCATTGACTGCCTTTTATGTCATGGCTTTCTTATTAGAGGCACTAGATAAGTATTGGTTCTTGACGATGATTTATATAGGCGGTGGGATTCCAATGAATACTTGGCTGATGAAAGGATACTTTGACACAGTACCAATAGATTTAGATGAATCTGCTAAACTTGATGGGGCAGGGCATTTCAGGATTTTTTTCCAGATTGTATTACCTCTTGTCAAACCAATGCTCGCCGTTCAAGCATTATGGGCATTCATGGGACCTTTTGGCGACTTCATGCTAGCGAAGTTCCTGCTCCGAACACCTGAAAATCAGACTGTTGCTGTCGGCCTGCAAACATTTATTTCTGACGTGACAAATCAAAGGGTCTCCCTCTTTGCTGCTGGAGCAATTTTGATTGCTTTACCGATTTGTCTATTATTCTTCTTTTTACAAAAGAACTTTGTAACCGGCCTGACATCTGGCGGGACAAAAGGATAGGAGCAGAGGATCATGCAAACATTTCCGTTAAATTATTTTTCCACTTTACGTACGCCAACTCAAGTGTTTGCGGGACGCAAACTATTATCATGGCCCAAATTTTTCTTGATATTTGTATTTTTAGTTTCCTTGATGGTCATGCCTGTGACTCTTTTTTATGCCAATCAGATCCAAGGGATTCCATTAGAACAATTTCTATCCGTTCATTCGTTGATCGATGAACAAGGAACCAAAAAATTTTCTGAACTTGAATTATCTGAAACTGGGTTACAATCATCGCAACAAACGATAGCTGTGACCCCTGAAATTTTGGTAGGTGTGTCTTTATCTGAGAAACAACAATCCGATCATGGAACTTTTATTGATTTTGAGAAGGAACAATGGGTGATCCAACAAAAGGATAAATCTGGTATACGCCGCTATACGATGAATTATAGTCCATCTTTCCAACCGGATTCTGTACGTACGCCGGAAGATTTCCAACGATTTTTAGAAAGAGAATTTTATGCCAGTAATCGTCCAACAATCATTTTATCTTATAGTTTAAGTCTTGGTCTTGTCCTATTTATCATGACGAGTCTCATTTTATTCGGTGCTTCCTTTTTCTTGTGGATGACAAGAAAAAGCCAACTCTCATCCATTCATACATTCAAAGAGAGTGCAAATTTGATGCTGAATGTGATGGGGATAGGATCCATGGTAGCAGCAGTTGTAGGGTTTATCCACTTTGACTTTATCTTGATGCTAAGTGTCCAAACAATGATAACTGTCTTGCTGCTTTTATGGGTTTTTGCTAAGACAAAATTCAAAGATAAGCGTGTCGAATGACAAGTTTAAGTGATTTGTGCGACAATGAATGTGAAAAAAATGAAAAATAAAGTAGTTTTTGAAAAATTTCTGAAAAAATTAAACTTCTTAGTTGATTCTTTTCTTTTTTAGTATTAACGTAATAGGGTAGTTTTTTTAAGGAGGAAAATCATGTTAGAGAAAACTTTATACAACCAATTATTTTCACGTTCTTTCTCGCTCCCTGTCGAAGTAAATTATTGGGACGGTACAACGAAACAATACGGAGATACGGACACTCCTCCCCAAATCAAAATCAATATCCATGAAGAAATCCCAATGAAAGAGATTACAAGCAACGCTTCTTTGGCACTAGGAGAAGCCTATATGGATCATCGAATCGAGATCGAGGGAAGTATCCAAGCATTAATCAACGATGCTTATCAGCAATCAAACAGCTTTTTACGAGGAAAAGATTATCTAAAATGGCTGCCAAAGAAAGAAAAACATACAAAACAAAAAAACAAAGAAGATATCCATGCGCATTATGACTTAGGTAACGACTTTTATAAACTTTGGCTAGACCCAACTTTGACTTATTCTTGTGCCTATTTCAACACACCTGAAGATACGTTGGAACAAGCACAAATCAATAAAGTCCATCATATTTTAGACAAACTCTTTATCAAAGAAGGCGAAACGTTGCTTGATATCGGTTGCGGCTGGGGAACATTGATGTTCACTGCTGCCAAAGAATATAACGTCAAAGCAACTGGGATTACTCTAAGTGAAGAACAATACGATTTGATCACAAAAAAAATCAAAGAAGAACATTTAGAAGATAAATGCCGTGTATTATTAATGGATTACCGTGAACTAAAAGGCGAAACGTTTGATCATATCACAAGTGTAGGTATGTTCGAACATGTAGGTTCTGAAAATCTTGAAGGTTATTTCAAAGTCGTAAAAGATTTATTGAAACCAAAAGGAACAGCTTTGATCCATGGAATCAGTCGACAACAAGGCGGTGCGACAAATGCTTGGATCAATAAATATATTTTCCCTGGCGGTTATGTTCCTGGGGTTACTGAATTAGTTGATAATATTACAAAAAACGATTTGCAATTGATCGATTTAGAAAGTTTGCGTCGTGACTATCAATTGACATTAGAGCATTGGACAAAAAATTTCCATCAAGTCCAAGATCAAGTCACGAAAGAAATGGGTGATTCCTTCTATCGAATGTGGGATCTATATTTACAAGCTTGTGCAGCGTCATTTGAGTCAAGCAATATCGATGTAATTCAATATTTGCTTGTTCAACCTGGAAATAATGATATCCCAATGCATCGTGCATAATTGATATAAAAAGGCAGTTTAAAAGCTATTTAATTATTTAATAAATGAAAGCTAAGTTTTATGATGCTCCCGAAGTGAGATTTTAGTCTAACTTCTAGGGTTGTCTCTAAAGCTTAGCTTCTTTTTTATTTTCATAATAATAACGTTGTTCTTTAATTTTTAAACATGACAGAAAATTTTTTCTTCGTTATACTTGTATAGAATACTATTTTATAATAAAGGAGATAAAATCAATGAAGAAAACTGTTATTTATACTAGTTTATTTGCGGCTTTGTTTTTAGCTGCTTGTCAATCAAACACCAATCAAGGAACATCTGGGAATACATCTTCAAGTAGTGAACAACGCTCTTCTCAGGTATCGGAATCCTCAACAAACGCAAGTACATCTTCGTCTAGCCAAACAAAGAATTCGAGCGAGGCAATGGGCCAGTCAGCTATCAAAGTGTCTGCAGCTCGTGCGATTGAATTGTTTAAAGATAAGTATCCAGATACTGCTATTACTAGTTTGGAACTAGATAGTGATTGGGGATCTTACTTCTACAAGATAGAAGGTGTCGATGATCAAAAAGAATATGAAGCAAGAATTGATGCTCAGAATGAAAAAATGGAAACAGAGAATCCAGAAACGCTAGATCGAGAGGATCAAAATGGTCAAAAGAAAAAAGAAGATGGTCTAGCTGTTGATAAATTAATTACAATTGAGGAAGCAGCAAAGATTGCTGTCGATAAAGTAGGAAGCGGTACAGCAACAGATTGGGATCTGGATAAAGATCTAGGTACTACTTATTGGGAAGTCAAAGTAAAAAATGGTAATCAAAGTACATCAGTCAAGATTAATAGTGAAACAGGGGAAGTGCTATCAACCGAACAGGGTGATTAAGAAATACGTTGAAAAACAAGAGTTGATTTTTCTTTTAGTCATGATACACTAGATAAAATAACTTGTTTGAAGGAGCGATTTACTTGAGTTTAGAAACGACCTTTGCCAATCATACCTTTGCTAACCCTTTTATGAATGCATCTGGTGTACACTGCATGACTACCCAGGAATTAGACGAGCTGGCTCATTCAGAAGCAGGAGCATTTATCACTAAGAGCTGTACAATCAATGAACGAAAAGGAAATCCCGAACCACGTTATTTTGATGTTCCTTTAGGCAGTATCAATTCTATGGGGCTTCCAAACTTAGGCTTTTCTTATTATCTAGAGTATGCTCTTGCGTATGAAAAAGCGCAGAAAAAACCAAATCAACCATTATTTTTTTCGATCGCCGGGATGAGTGTCCAAGAAAACTTGGAAATGCTTGGGGAAATAGAAAAAAGTGGATTCAAGGGGATTACTGAACTAAATTTATCTTGTCCAAATGTGCCTGGTAAACCACAACTAGCTTACGATTTTGAGGCCACTTATGAAACATTGAAAGAAGTATTCAGCATCTTTTCTAAGCCGTTAGGGATCAAATTGCCTCCTTATTTTGATTTTGCTCATTTTGATCAGATGGCAGATATCTTGAATCAGTTCCCGTTGACATATGTCAATGCTATCAACAGTGTGGGTAACGGGTTGTATATCGATACAGACAAAGAAGCAGTGGTCATCAAACCAAAAGAAGGGTTCGGCGGCATTGGGGGAGAGTATATCAAGCCGACTGCTTTAGCAAATGTCCGCGCTTTTTATACGCGTTTGAAACCAGAAATCCAAATCATTGGTACAGGTGGGATTCGGACAGGACAAGATGCATTTGAACATCTGCTATGTGGCGCAAGCATGTTACAGATTGGTACCGAGCTTCATAAAGAAAGGCCGGAAATTTTTTCTAGAATCATAAAAGAATTAACGCAGATTATGTCAGAAAAAGGATATACGTCAATTGACGAATTTAAAGGCAAATTACGCAACATTTCATAGCAAAAAGACGAAGGTCATGATTGATCTTCGTCTTTTTTTATAAAAAACACTCGTCTGTTCATTCATGTGCAAGCGTACTCATTGTATGTTAGACGAACTTGTGGGAAAATAACAGGGGCAAAAAGGAGGATACTATGAAAGATGCAACAGAATTAGCGAAAGGACTTAAAGAAAAAGAATTTAGTTTTCAAGAATTAGCTGAGGATGTACAGAAAAAAATAAAAAAACAAAATCATGAATTGAATGCGTTTGTTGCACTTGAACCATTCGAGAATAGTTCCACTGAACGATTGATTCCCCAGTCAGAAAAAGGACCATTGGCAGGTATTCCATTCCCTTTAAAAATGCTCGGTCAAGAAAAAAAGGGGTGGCTAGCTACTTCAGGATCTCGTTTATTTGAAACACATCGAGCTTCTCATACATCCAATTATGTACAGCAAGCAGAAGCGATAGGGCTAGTTCCTTTTGGACAAACCAATGCGCCAGAGTTTGGTTTCAAAAATATTACAGACCCCGTCATCTATGGCCCAGCAAGAAACCCCTGGAACCTTGAATGTACACCTGGCGGATCAAGTGGAGGCGCTGCTGCTGCAGTTTCAGCGGGAATCGTTCCTTTAGCTGGCGCTAGTGACGGTGGTGGTTCTATTAGAATACCCGCTTCGTTTTGCGGATTGATCGGGCTGAAACCTTCGCGAGGGACGATGCCAGTTGGTCCATATGCTTGGCGAGGATGGCAAGGAGCTGCTATTGATTTCGGTTTGACGGTTTCTATGAGAGACACGGAGGCTTTATTTTATGGGATGAGAAGCATCCATTCCGGTGCGCCATATCAAGTATCGCCAGTTGAGTGGCAAACACATCCAAGAAAAAAACATTTGAAGATAGCTTTTTGTGTTGATTCACCGATCCACTCACAGATTAGTGAAGAGGCAGTACTTGCTGTAAAAAAAGCTGTAGATTTCCTTGAAAAAGAAGGACATGATTTGACGGAGATTCCTTACCCACTAGATGGTCGTAAACTGATTAGGTCTTATTATCAGATGAATGGCGCAGAGACAGCAGCAATGATCCACTCGATTGAAGCAGGCATCCAGCGAACTGTCAGAAAAGAAGAACTTGAGCCGATCTCTTGGACTTTGTTCCAATATGGTCAGAAACTTTCTGCCGCTACTTACATTGATTCTCTGCATGTATGGGATGAAGCAGCAATTGTCATGGAACACTTGCATCAAGAATATGATTTATTCCTTTCACCAACGACTGCATTTACTGCCCCTAAAATCAGCGAAGATTTGCAAAGTGATACGATAAGAGCACAGATGGAACACATCCATGATTGTTCTGAAGTACAAGCTTTAGAAGTTGTTTCTTCTATGTTTGAGGAAAGCTTGAAGATCACACCTTATACACAATTGGCTAATCTGACTGGACAACCAGCAATCAGCTTGCCTACTCATTTGACAAAAGAAAACATGCCTCTCGGGATTCAATTTATGTCCGCCAGAGGAAGAGAAGATTTGCTGCTTCAAATCGGCTATCTATTTGAAGCAAGTCACCAGTTCCATTTACCAAATCCATGGAAATAGCAGAAACAAGGAGAAGAAAAAATGAAGAAAAAAAGATTGTTTGCTCTAATAACTAGCGTCTTTTTTATTTTAAGCGCTTGCGGTACAGCTGCCGCTAACCAAGAAGATCACAGCTGGAGTAATGTGGAAAAAAAGAAAGAATTGGTAGTAGCAACTTCTGGCACACTATTTCCCGCTTCTTATTATAATGATCAAAATGAATTAGTTGGTTATGACGTAGACTTGGCGAAAGAGGTAGCCAAACGTTTAAATGTCAAGATCTCCTTTAAAGAATACAATGTGGATGGACAAATCACTTCTGTTTCAAAAGGAGAATCAGATTTTGCTGCGAACGATTTTGGTATCACAAAAGAAAGAGAAAAAAAATTCTCCCTTTCAGAGCCTTTCAAATATTCATTTGACAGTATGATCGTACGAAAAAAAGATGATTCAGGAATCCACTCACTTGATGATCTTAAAGGAAAAAAAGCAGCTGGCGAACCCAATACTAGCTATATGCGTTTAGCGGAAAAACACGGAGCTAAACTAGTCACTTACGATAACGCCACGAATGATCAATATTTAAGCGATGTAGCAAACGGTCGAACAGACGTTATTCTAAATGATTATTATTTGCAGAAAATGGCCGTATCTGCTTTACCAGATATCCCCGTAAAAATCTTGGAGAACGTTTATTTCAATGAAAACGAAAGTGGTTTTTTATTGAAAGAAGGAAATGATGCTTTGAAAAAGAAAATCGATGGCGTATTAAAAGAGATGAAAGAAGATGGGACGACAAAGAAAATATCTGAAAAATATTTTCAAACTGATGTTTCAGTCAAACCGAAAGAAACGATGACTGAGTCGGTGAGTGATTGATGTACTTTCCTCTCATTGATTTTTCCCTCATGTGGACTTCACTTCCTTTCGTACTGCAAGGCTTGGTATACACATTAGGGATTGGCTTCGTGTCTTTTGTTTTAGGAAACTTGGTAGGATTGCTTTTGACAGTTCTAGGTCTTTTGGATTGGCTACCTCTGAATGTATTTATTCGTTTTTATTTATCGTTCTTTAGAGGTATTCCAGCACTAGTCTTGCTGTTCTTGCTATATTTCGGGTTACCTTATCAATTAAGTGCCTTAACGGCTTCAGTCATCTGCTTCACGATTACCAGCAGTGCATTTATTGGTGAAATCTATCGAGGATCACTAGCAGGCGTTTCTTCAGGTCAGTGGGACGCTGGTTTAGCTTCTGGTTTTTCTTTCTTTGGGGTATTGAAATATATCGTTTTACCGCAAGCCTTTCGAATCTCGGTACCGGCACTCAGTAACGTAGCTATGGATTTAGTGAAAGGTACCTCATTAGCGGCAACGATCACAGTGCCAGAAATATTTCAAAAAGCAAAGATCATAGGTGGTCGGACATTCGACTATTTTTCTCTTTATATTTTAGTTGCACTGATTTATTGGATCATTTGTATCGGGATCGAAAAAGTGCAACAGTATTTAGAAAAACGTTCCGTCCATCAGTCAATCTGAAAAATAGAAATGGTGCTAGCGTGGCAAGCATCATTTCTATTTTTGTTTCTTGTGTATTCTGTCTAGTATTTTAAAATCATTTCATGTAAAATGTAAGACGAAAATATGTTCGGAGGTAAAAACATGAAAACCCCGCAAACCATCGAAATAGAATCCTCATTATACCAATATTGCATCGAGCAGGGCGGCTTAGTCGTAGAAGAAGTCACGATGCCTGATGACCAAGGAATTGTAGATACGCTTAGCTGCTTGACAAAATTTGATGGAAGCCGAGAATGGCGATGCTATGAGCTGAAAGTGACAAAAGCAGATTTTCGTTCTACAGCCAAACTGTCATTTGTCGGGCATTATAATTATTTTGTTTTGCCAAGTAAACTATATGAAGAAGTGAAAACAGAGATCCCTACAGGAATAGGTGTACTAGTATATCGCCCGTACACGATCGAAGAGGAAATGCCTGCATCTGGTACATTTATGATTGCGAAAAAAGCAGCAAAGAAGGAGCTTGCTGTACCGGAAGAAGCTTTGACAAACCGTTTTATGGCTTCTTTATTCAGAGAAGTAAGAAAAGCAAAGCAAATGGAGCGAGGCGTAAAATATTTTCCAACAGATCAATTGTACAAAGAATTGAAAAGACGTTCAGAAAACCAAGATCCATTTTCTAACGAACGATATTATGAACGGTTTTTAGAGGAAATAGCTAGTCAGGCAATCAATGAGTTGCAAGAAGAAGTTGCGGCGCTTCAACATGATTATGAATACTTAAGGCAACAACAGCAGATCCGGCGGTTGCCCACAGAGCCATTGGAGTGAAAAATATGTACTATCCTTATTTAAGAGGAAAACAATTTGACCTATTAGCATTAAAAGAAGCATTGTCGCGAGGATTGCTCTCCAATAAAATCCAACCGGTGATCGAACCAGTACGTGATTCCGCTACGCTTAAAAACGTGATCGAATTATTTCAAAAAAAGCACCATCCAATCGCTGTGATCCAAAATCCCCAAGTAGGACAATTTAAATTATTCGATCAGCATGTGCACAGTTGGACAGTCAAGGAACATAGCTCTGTCGTCTCTGCACAGATTTTAACGCCAGAAAATCTTAACGACGTACTGGATTCACCTCCAACGTTTCTGATTTTCGATGGACAACACTACCCAAAAGACGCAGAGGTATGGAAACAGCTGGCAGGAGTCGATTCGAAATTCTTGATACCAGATGCTAGTCGCTTTCGCATCTGGCTGCCCGAAAACAAAATTGTGATCCGTGACTCTTTTCAAACGAGAAAGCATGTTGAAAGTTATGCAGATAAAACGGACGACTTTTTTAGCGATGACTATCTTTTTTTCCACGAAGACGGATATAGTGGATTTTCTGATTTCACGATCGAAGGCAGCCGTTATTTCGATAAAGGGTTTCCTAGCCGAGCGCTTGCTATCCATCTAACGTATATCGATGCTTACGGTAATATCCGCGTAAAGCATTTTGTCTCTGACAGTAATGATTCCGCTAAAGATCAAGCATTGAAGTTTCTTGAAGCAGGAGATAAAATGAAAAAATGGATCATGCGTCACCATCATCAGCTCTTAATCACTTCAGGAATGATTGAATTACTGGCTCTCTACCAGCAACAAAAATTTCCAGGACTCGGAGTATTGAAAAAATGGTCGCTAATGCATCATTTGGAACTTATCAGTCAACTACTGGATCATCCAAAAAATTGGCTTAGAAGTTATTCAAAAGTTCCTGAACTGTATGAAGTGATTCAAAAATTAGAGAATATAAATGAAAAAGAAACAGAAAAGAGGTAACTGGATGTGTATATTCGGCTAACAAGAAAAGAAGAAGTAGAAGAAGTGGTAAAAATTATTGATGCTGCAGCGGAATTTATTGCTTCGCAAGGCTCTCCCCAATGGCAGAACGGGCAGAAACCAACAAAAGAAACGATTTTGAACGATATTGAAAGAAAAGAAAGCTATGTATTAATAGTCGAAGATCAAATTGTTGGAACAGCTGCATTAGTCTCAGGCGTGGATCCCGTTTACACAAAAATAGATGGTAGTTGGAAAGAATCAACTGGTCCTTATTTATCGATTCATCGTGTTGCTTTAGCAGAAAGTACTCGAGGGAAAAAACTAGCAAAACCGTTCTTAGAACATTTGTTGACGATTGCAGCCAGCAAAGATATCCAAGATGTCCGTATCGATACTTATCCAGCTAATGAACCGATGGAAAAGACCATCTATTCTGCTGGATTCACTTATCAAGGGATGATTGAATTCCCTTTTGAACATGGTGAAAGAAAAGCGTATCAAAAAATAATCAAGTGAGTATAAAAGCATCTTCACAAGGATGAAGACTTAATAATACGAAAAACAACTAGCTGATCGCTAAGAGAGTGGGACAGTAGTGGTGATCTTCAAGAAATAATTTTCGAAGAAGCTACTTCTGAAACACCGTTCATCGAGAGGTCGTGACACCATTTTTGTCGCGGCCTCTCAGCTTATCTTATGGATATTTAGCTAATCTGTTTCTATCAATAATCCTTTTTTTATTTTATCTGCTGCTTCTTGGAACGCTCCATCGTTTGACACGACTAAAAGTGTGGGAATAGCTGCCAACCGTTCCAGTTGAGCTAAGTCTTCTACATAAACTGCCATTCTGGCCGAAATCTGTTCGGGTGAATCTCCACGCTTTTTCAGGCGTGATTGTAGTGTTTCTTTAGAAATCGTAATAAAGATCGGACGGACTACCGTGCCAAAATACTCGTATAAATGCCAAAAACCATTTGCCGTCAAAACGGCATAACAATTTCCTTCCTTCAGTTTTTTGGTAATCTCTGCTTTGCTGGAACCATATTTATGTTGAGCATATTGATCCCACTCTGCAAATTCGTCTCGCTTGATCATCTGATTGAATGTATCGTCAGATACAAAATAATAATCCTCTTGATCTTTTTCTCCAGGTCTTGGTGATCGATTCGTGTAAGTAATGATCTTTTGTTCCGGCTGAAAAACAGCTTCTGCGAGCGAAGTTTTCCCAGAACCAGAAGGACCGATAAACACATAGCAATAATTCATCATCATTTCTCCTTTGATATTTGAGCAACTGAAAAAGCTTTGGAAATATTTCCAAAGCTTTTGAAAGCAACGTTGCTTTTTTGTTTATTATACCAGTAATCCAGTCACAATAGCACTTAAAAAGCTGACTAAAGTCGCTGTTAACAAGATCTTCAACCCATGTTTTGCAACAAGATTTCCTTTTTCTTCGTTTAACCCCTTCATCGCACCGGAAATGATCCCGATAGAAGAGAAGTTGGCAAATGAAACAAGGAAAACAGATATGATCGCTGTTGTGCGTTCAGTAAAATGGAAATGACCGTTAGCTAATTCTGTCATAGCAACAAATTCATTTGTAACCAATTTAGTCGCCATGATACTACCAGCATCCACTGCTTCTTTCCATGGGATTCCACTGATGAAGGCAAGAGGGGCAAAGATATAACCTAAGATCTCTTGGAAAGTAATACCGAATATCCCGTGAAAGATAGCATTGATCATAGCAATCAAGGCAACAAAACCGATAAGCATGGCAGCAACCGTGATTGCCACATGGAAACCATCAAGAATGTATTCTCCCAACATTTGGAAAAAGGTCTGTTCTTTGTTTTCTTCAATAATTAGTTCGTCTTCTTTTTCTTCTAATACATAGGGATTCACAATCGAAGCCAGAATATATCCGCCAAATAAATTCAAAACAAGGGCAGTGATCACATATTTAGAATCGATTAGTGCCATATAAGATCCGACGATTGACATAGACACGGTAGACATAGCCGAGACACTCATGGTGAATAAACGTTTCTCAGATAAGAAAGGTAATTCCTTCTTTATGGAAATAAATACTTCCGATTGCCCTAAAATAGCAGAAGCTACTCCGTTGTAGGATTCTAATTTGCCCATTCCGTTGATTTTGCTTAACCCAAGACCAACAGCTTTCATAAACAATGGAAGAATTTTGATGTAGCGTAAAATCCCGATAATAGCAGAAATAAATACGATTGGCATCAATACGGAAAGAAAGAAAGGTGCACTTCCTTTATTTGCTACACCGGCAAAAACAAAGTCAACACCCTGCCCAGCAAAAGCAAGAAGATGATCAAACATTTTTGCCAATACAGAAACAACCGCTGTACCAAAAGTTGTACGTAATAATACGAAACCAAGAACAAGCTGTAAAACGAACATCACAATTAGTGGTTTCAATTTGATTGCTTTTTTGTTGCTGCTGATCAAAAAAGCAAGACCTAATGTGACAAATAAACCAATAATACCTAATAAATAACTCAAATAATCACTCCTATTCCAAATTCCGTTTTATTTTACCTGTTTTGTAAATAAAATACTAATCTTTAGTGAAATTTTCATTACTTTTTTAGAGTAAAACGCATTCATTTTCCATTAGAATATAAAGCAACCAAAATAAATCGAAAAAACAGATAAAAGACGCTAAAAAAACTGATGTTCCATTGTTTTTTCGTATTTCAAATAGAGAGAGAAAGCAAGTTAAAGTATGAGAAATAAAATTTATCACACTCTTGTTTTTTCTTTCAAACTGAATATCTCTCAAGAAGGGACAAGAAGTGTATCCACTTAGTGATGGCTATAAAAAAACGAAACTATTGTTTAAGCTAATGCTAATAGTTTCGTTTTCATCCTTTATAAGTGAATTTTTTCTATTGGTAGTATAGATTTTCTGAAGGGTAGACAGGTGCGCAAGTAATATCGATTCCTAGTTTTTTCAATGTTTGTTCATCATTTTTATTGACCATCACAGTGGAGTGGGCTTGTGCTCCCTCAAGTTCAGCTAGTTTATCATAAGCAACTTGAGCGATTGGATTCGTTACTGCACTGATTGATAAAGCGATCAAGACTTCATTGATGCTTAGTGCATCCAAAGAGGAATGAAGTGTCTTTGATTTCAATCCTTGTATTGTTTCAAGAACTAATGGTGATAATAAAGGAATGTCATCTGCAATATGCGCTAAATGTTTTACTGCATTTAAGATGACTGCCGCTGACGCATCCATCAATGAGCTTGTACGTCCGGTAATAATGACTTCGTCTGGTAATTCGATTGCAATCACAGCAGAAGGATCTTTTGTAGGACTTTGTTCTTGAATTTTATCTGCATAATCATGGGCAGGAACGACAACGTTTCGGTCTTCAGGGCGTAATCCGACTTCTTCCATAATCAGTTTGATTCGATTAACTGCTTCTTCGTCAATCAATCCTTTTTTGAAGTCACACTCTGTTTGGAAATAGCGGCGGATGATTTCTTGTTTAGAAGCTTCTTGGACAACCGCATCATCCACGATACCAAATCCTACACGATTCACACCCATGTCAGTAGGAGATTGATAAACAGATTCTTTACCAGTAATTTTTTCAATAATACGTTTGATTACAGGGAAGGTTTCAACATCTCGATTATAATTTACAGCTACTTTATTGTAGGCGTCAAAGTGGAAGGAATCGATCATATTGACATCCTTCAAATCGACTGTGGCTGCTTCATAGGCAATGTTCAATGGATGTTTCAACGGAACGTTCCATACTGGAAAAGTTTCGAACTTGGAGTAACCAGCTGCATGTCCTTTTTGGCTTTCATGATACAGTTGGTTCAAACAAGTAGCGAGTTTTCCGCTTCCTGGTCCAGGAGCTGTCACTACAACGATTGGTTTAGTTGTTTCAATGTATTCGTTTTTCCCAAACCCATCTTCTGAAACGATTTTTTCTACGTTGACTGGATAGTCTTCGATTTCTGAATGTTTATAGACTTTGATATTTCGTCTTTCTAGTTTATTGATAAAGACTTTCGTGGCAGGCTGGCCGCTATAGCGAGTGATAACGACACTGTTGATCAATAATCCATAACCACGTAATTCATCAATCAGCCGCAAGATATCCATATCATAAGTAATCCCATAATCACCGCGGATCTTATTACGTTCAATGTCTCCGGCATAGACGCAAATCAGTATTTCAGCCTGATCTTTTAATTTTTGTAGCAGTTTGATTTTCGCATCTTCTTCAAATCCTGGAAGTACACGTTTTGCATGTTTGTCATCCACTAGCTTTCCACCAAATTCCAAATATAACTTATCATAGTGGTTCACTCGTTCCAAAATATACGCGGACTGCTCTTCAATATATTTCTCTGAATCAAAACCAATTTTTTTCACTGGGTTCCCTCCTTAAGTACTAAAGCATTTTTTCATTTTTTTTTGGATTCGTCAACTGGAAGAGCAAAATTCCTCAAAAAAACAAAGAAAATGGTTTAAACCAACTTGTCTAGATAGTTATTCATTGGTATGATAGTTTTTGATAAGGAAGGTGCTACATGAAAAAAAGACAGAAAAAGAAAAACGCATATAAACACTATATCCGTTCGATTTTTACCGGTTATGAAAAAATGCTTGAAGATCCCGAATTAGAACAATTGACGTTTACTTATTTAAACGAAGAAACGCAACTAACTCGTGATGACCATCAGCGCATTCATTTCACAACAAGAGATCTGCCTAGTAAATAAAAGAATATGATAAAAGTCATTGCATTCGATTCTGTCCTATCAGATGAATCAGATATCAAAGACTAGTTGATCGAAAAAAAGGCTGTGCCAAATTTTGGTGCAGCCTGTTTTATGGAGCATTGCCCGCTCTTTTTTATAACAATTTTTTACAGAAAATGGTACTATTGAAGTATTAATAAGTGAAAATCAGATGAGTAAGAGGAGGCAAGTAGTATGAAAGAGCCAAATACAAACACAAATTATGAGCAAGGCGAACTAGAGGAGACGAGCACGAATCAGGATACAGCAAAAGAATCGTCTTCTTTTTATGATATCAAAGAAAAAGCAAGCATGAATCTTTCCCAATTATTAGAAGATTTACAGGCTTTTGAAAAAGCTGTCCGCGAAGAAGATATTCCTGAGATCTACCGTTTGTACAACGGCCGATTGAACGAAGAATTAAAACGAAGCTCAAATGAAAATCACGAGATTGACCAATTGCTGATGCGTAAGATCCATGATCGTTTTTTGCAAGAATTTCCTTTTATGGAACAAGTAGAAAGCATCTCACCAACGATGAGCTATTACAAAATCGGCACTTATTACCATGATCGCCCTACAATTGGTATCGATGCAAGTTTGCCAGAAATTTTTGTTTTGCCTAGGATCGATGAAGAGTGGGAGAAATATTCCCAACCGGAGACAACGGACTATGACAAAAAAATCAATGAGCTAGACGCGAAGGTGATCACAGCCCAGACAGAGATCGAACGTCTAGACGAACAGATAAAAGAAATCAATCGGCAGATGACTGATTTGGACGATAATAAAGGATTCTTGAATCGTAAGAAAATCGAGGAAGAAATTCAAGAATTAGAGAAGAAGAAGCAAGTGCTATCTAATGAAAAATTAGGCTGGCTTCCTTATATCGAGACACCTGAAACAATCCAGCAGCAAAAAGAAGCATTGAAACAAGAAGCAAGAGCGGACCAACTTCGCGCAGCCATCGTAGAAAAAGAGCAACGGCAAATCAGTCGCTATTTCGGTAGCAAAGAGGGGTTTGGTCAAGCAATCCATGAATTCTTGATGAATTATCTTGGTAATGAAAATCCTAATAATCAATCTAATGAAGGAGGTTCCGAGTATGAATGAACACGATGAAGCAGAATGGACAAAAAATGAAGCACAGACAGAAGATCATGAAGAAACGAACACTTCATTAGAGGAACAAACAAGTAAGCCACTGGATGACACAGAAGAAGTCCCTATGCCAGAAGAAACAAAAATCCATGAAAAAGAAAAAGTAACTCCGACGAATACGGATACTTCAGAAAACACGCATGCTTATGAAGTATCTGAAAATCCCGGGTATTTAGAAGGAAAAGAGCAAGATCATCAAGATATCGTCAGTTTGATTGAAACAGCGGAAGCAGAATTAGCGGATTTACGTATGAGAAAATATTTGATTGAATCAGATTTTCCCGAATTATTAGAATCATATGACCGCTTTATATTGAATGAAGAACCGATCTCAACGATTGGAAAGACAAGTCTGATCGAATACTTCACATATGAATTACTGAAACCGTTGAATGATATTGGTCTGGAACGATCAAATTCAGCTTATGACACATGGAAAACAAGACATTTCTCTATCAATTATACGTTGAATGGACAAAACGAATTAGTCTTTTCCTTTGTATTACCGACCATCGATCAACGATACCAAGTGGAATCGATGAGTCTTCTAAATGTATCACCAGAGACGATGGAAATCGATGTCCAAGATGATCGAGTGCTTTCTTTGATCCGATACTGGTCAGTTGATCGAGTATTCTCAGCAGGACAGATCACGATTTTCAATCACAAATTGAATCAATTATTAGCCCACGCTAGAACACTTGGTTTTACAGTTAATCAGACACTACTAGACAATACGAAGCCACTTCGTTTGAACCTTCAGAGCGAATTTGAATTGACGAATGAAGTATTGGATGATATTTTTATCGTGGCGATGAAAAATCCATCCTATGATATGGAAAAGATCAACGAAACTACTTATCAAGTACGATTAGATAAAGGACAGTCTTTAACGATAGCAACAAACGAAAAAGATCAAACGGTCTTGTCGATCTCATCTGGAGATTACCCACGATCCGTCATTGATTTCTTTATCAATTACGAATTCTTGGTTCCGTTAATGGTGAGAAAGTCCTGATTGGATAAGTTGGATTACCAGAGGTCATTCAGATAATTCTGTTCCAAAGGACTTGCGGCAGTTATCCAGAATAATTGTCACAAGTCTTTTCTGTATGTACTGAATGAACGTGAATCATCTGCTGGTGAAGGAGGAGTTACATCAAGAATGTCCACAAATAAAATCGCCCAGCTTAGCTTATTGTCTGCTGCTTGTGTAGCAGGTAGGATCGCTTTTCAATTTATTCCGAATTTCCAGCCAATGACTGCTATTTTTTTGTTTATAGTTCTTTACTTAAGCTTGAAAGATGCGCTAATTGTCATGAGTCTTTCTATCGCAATCAGCAGTTTTTATTTTGGTGTGGGGCCATGGGTCTTCGGTCAGTGGCTCAGCTATACCGTCGTTCTGGCGTTGTTTTCAATTTTCTGCTCGAGAAGAACAATCCGAAGGAATCTCTGGTTAAAAGGAACCTGCTTTTTTCTAGCAGGTATAGTTTATGGAATAGGGATGACTGTTTTCGATACGCTCCTCTATCATTTACCTCAACCTTGGGTCTATTACCTTCAAGGGGTGTCGTTTGATCTGATGCACAGTATAGGTAATGTTGTGTTCTTCCTTGTTTTTCTGCCAGTCGTCAAACGTTTTTACAATCATTCAGGAGGAAAAAATGAAAAAAATAATTTATAGTCTGCTTGCAATGAGTGTCAGTGTACTCATGTTGACAAGCTGTAGTACAACCAACACACCATCGACTTCCAACCAAAAGGAGGAAGTAAAAACATCGAAAAAAGCAACGATCACGTTACAAGAAAATGGTCAAAACTTTTTGAAAAAAGAAGTGACTTTCAAAAAAGGAGAAACTTTGCTGACTATTTTGAAACAAAATTTTGAAGTCGAGGAAAATGATGGCTTCATCACTTCGCTTGAAGGGCATTCTCAGGATGAAAAGAATCAAACCTATTGGATGTTTACTGTGGATGGGAAAAGTGCTACTACTGGGGCAAAAGAGATCGAATTGAACAATGGACAATCGGTCATTTTCAATTTATCTAAACTATAAGTTTCATAAAAACTGTTAAAGGGCGGATATTGCCGCACTTTAGCCAGTTCACTTGATGAAAGAAGGAAAAGAATATGGAAAATTTTAAAAAAAGCGGAATGTTTTCCGTAATTGCTGCTCTAGGGGCTAATATTCTAGTCGCTATCAGCAAATTTGTCGGCTATGCAATCAGTGGCAGTGCCGCCATGCTGAATGAAAGCATCCATAGTATCGTTGATTGTAGTAATCAGATTTTGCTGCTATTTGGCGATAAACAAGCTAATAAAGGTCAGAGCGACTTGCATCAATTTGGTGAAGGCCGAGCAAAATACTTTTTTAGTACGATCGTCGCAATGATGCTTTTCTTCGGTGGGGGAGCACTAGGGGTGATGGAAGCTTTTGAAAAATTGACGCATCCATCCCATGAAGTTGGTAATCCAATCATTGTCATTGCCATTTTGTTATTTGGTTTGGTAATCGAAGGAAGTTCTTTGCGTGTCGCAATGAAGGAAATCAAAGAATTGAATACTGAAAATCTTTCCACGATGCGCTTTTTGCGCGAAAGTCGACATAGTGAAATACTGATTATATTTACGGAAGACTTGTGTGCTGTAATCGGTTTGGTCTTGGCTTTAGTGGGAACAATCTTGACTTATGCAACCGGGATTGCTGCATTTGATGCTATCAGCGGATTACTGATAGGTTTCTTACTGATGGGAGCTGCGATTTTCCTAGCAAAAGAATTTTATAGTCTGATCATTGGTGAAAGTGTGACAGCAAGCGATTTATCAAAAATCAAGTTAGCCTTTGAACGACCTGAGATCAGTCGGCTAATTGATATCAAAACCGTTCATTTAAGTCCAACGGAAATTTTAGTCGCTGCAAAAGCAGATATTGTTGGAAACAAAGAAAATGAAACGTATTCGATCATCAATGATATTGAAAAAAATATGCGTCAGTCTCTTCCTGACAAGAAGATGTATATATACATTGAAACAGATAAATATGACCCAAATTATTCTCACAAATAAAACGTATGTTCATGAATTGAAGCAAAAATGAGAAAAATATAATCTTGTTTTTAAATAAAACGGCTACAATTTAGCGAATTTATGTTACAATGAGTCCGCTGTTTATTTGTTGTAATTAAAGGAGATATTTTAATGAACAAAAAGAAAAGTGCGCCATGGCTTCAAGCTTTGCATGCAGTGATGCCGCTTTGTATAAGCTATATACCAGTGGGATTAGCTTGCGGAGTATTGTTGCAAAAAGTTGGATTTGATCCTCTCTTATCAGGGCTGTTATCGATTCTGGTCTTTTCCGGCGGCGCGCAGTTTTTAGTTGCATCTATGCTTACGACGCAAGCATCATTTGCAACGACATTATTGATGGTTTTCTTTTTAGAATTACGCTATACATTATTAGGAGCAAGTCTTGCCGGTTTTATGAAAAAAGAAAAGCGGACGTTTTTAGCTGTCTTTTCTCAATCCCTGAATGATGAAAACTATGCGGTGAACTACTTAAAGTTCTCAACTGACCCCTCTTGGAACAAAAGAAAGGCTTTATATGTCAATTGGTTCTCAATGGCTGCATGGGCCGGTAGCAACATGATCGGTAATTTTTTTGGCTCGGTGATTCGTGTAGATGCTGACCTTGTCCATTTTGCTTTGACTGCTATGTTCATATTTATGTTTGTCATGCAAATGAAAAACGCACTACTGATCTTTACAGGTTTGTTTTCAGGTGTATTAGGGGTGATCTTCATGGTATTATTCCAAAACACATTCGGCTTGATTGCAGCTACTGTTATTGCTTCATTTGCCGGATTTATGTTGGAGAAGGCATTTAAAAAAGAAAAAGCCAAGAAACTAAGGGATCGCGGCAAAGATGTCAATGAACCGCTCTTCAACTTCCCGGAACAGGAGGCCAACCATCATGACTAAACTATATTTGCTGTTTTTAGTTGCTTGTCTGTTCATCGTTGCGTATATTCCGCGCTTGTTCCCGATGCTTTATTTTACTCATCGAAAAGTGCCATCTTGGTTTAGTGACTGGATGAAGTATGTACCAGTAGCATTGTTTGCGGCGTTAGCTTTCAAAGATGTCTTCATTACTCATGAACATCTGGATATTGCTTGGAATATCAAAATAGCTGCAATGATTCTAGTAGCAGGTGTGGCTTACAAAACACGTTCGATGGCATTGTCAGTTTTGACAGGACTTGCGTCTGTCTTTTTACTGTCCATGCTTTAAACTGTTTTATTCCCTAAAAAAACAGAGATTGCGACATAAGTTGTTCAAACTGATCTATCCAAACTGCATTTGCATCAGCCAATTGTGGATGCAAGTTCATTTATTCGGAGAAAAAGATTAGTGTTGACTTATGATGCAAGCTCTTTTTTGTTTTAAGAATTAAAGAGGGATTTGTCCTTCTATGTTTTTTTGCTATAATAGGGAAGATGTTTATTTTATGAAAGAATAGTTGAGGGAAATTAGATGAATAAAAAATTGATGCAAGGAACATTTTGGCTAACCTTTGCTAATCTTCTATGTAAAGTTTTAGGGGTAGTCTATTTGATTCCCTGGCTAAGTATGATGGGGAACAATCAAGATGGTATGCTTGCTACGACATTATACAATGTTGGCTATCTTCCATATGGATTGTTCCTGATGCTTGGTACAGTCGGATTTCCAAATGCGATTGCAAAAAAAGTAGCTGTAGCAACAAAAGAAGGAGATAACGCTGCTTGTCGGCTGATTTTTCGAAGTACGATCAATATTATGTTCGTCATCGGTATCGCCTCTGCTGCGTTGATGTATTTATTTGCTCCTTTATTAGCCGGAATCAGTCCAATCGCTAACGTTAACAACGGGATACTAGCTATCCGAAGTTTATGCCCATCTTTGGTTGCTATCCCGATTTTGAGTGCAATGAGAGGATACTTCCAAGGGAAAAACGATTTACGACCTTATGGAACTTCTTTGATTATTGAACAAGCTGTACGAGTGATCGTTATCTTGGCTGGTACTTATTACTTGCGCGTATTGACTGACGGAACCATATTAGAAGCTGTATTGATCAGTACAGTTGCTTCTTTCTTTGGCGGGTTAGCTGCGATTATCCATATGTATATCGTCGGACGCAGAAAAGACTTCTTTGAACTTAAAGACTTTTTGATTTCCAGCCGTTACTTCGAAAGAGAAAACCGATCTGCCTCTGTCTCTATCATTCGGGAAACACTACCGTTCATTTTTGTCGGCTCCGTCATTACTATCGTTCAGATGATCGACCAAGTAACGATGAAACCACTGCTTCACTTTTTCCGTCCAGATATTGCAGATCAGCAACTGGAATTCTTATTCAGTCGTGCTTCTGTTAATCCAAACAAACTGACATTGATCCTGATTTCCATGGTAGGAACAGTTGCTATAAGTAGTTTGCCAATACTAAGCACAATGAAGAAAAAAGATCGTTTACAAATCGAAAAGACAGTAGGAGACAGTTTTTCGATTGCGTTATTGATCCTTCTTCCTTCATTGACCGGGATGTCTTTATTAGCTGGTCCATTATACACATTGTTTTTTGGTTATGATCCTGAAAGTGTTGGTTATTTCCAAATGGCTTTGTTAGCTTCTTTGTTTTTCTCTTTATTCACGATTCTGTCTACGATGCTTCAATCTCTGAACCACCATCGTTTTGCGATTCGACTAACTGTAGAAGCAATTATCCTGAAAGTCATCTTCCAAGTAATCGGACTAGGTCTAGTTGGCGGATACGGGATGAGCTTATCAAATGGCTTGGCATTCGGCATCGTCTTTGTTCGTGGTTATCACTTTATGTGCAAAGAATACCGAATAGCACCTTTAGCAAAAATCAGCAGTTTTTTCTTAAAAACTTTCCGATCTACCTTGATTATGCTTGCGGTATGTTTTATCATTTTCTTTTTGCTGAATCAGCGATTGTCAATGGAATCAAAAAGTTATGCAATGGTTTATTGTGTGGCTTTAGGAAGTATTGGGGGTTTAGTATTTTTATTTTCTCAATTCGGAAAAAATGGGTTCCGAATGTTGAAAAATGTTAAACATCGTAGCGGAAGCAAAGAATAGGCTAACTAGTCGTCTTTTTGCTGTCGCTAGAAAAACGGCAATTCGTATGATTACGCTTGTCGTTTTTCTATTTTCCAATTTTAGTTTCATATCTAATCTTACTTATGATATAGTTATGAGGTCTGGAAAAATTCTTTGAAACGAGGAAATTAAACACATGAAACTTGCAGTAGTTACAGATAGTTCGGCGTATCTGCCGGAACGTATCAAGAACCATCCCGACTTATTCGTGATTCCAATCCCTTTGATTATGGATGGGAAAATTTATAACGAAGGAATCGATATCGAAGCGGATGAATATTATGGACTTTTAAAAAACAGTAAAGATTTTCCTACTACTTCACAACCTGTCGTAGGGGAAGTTTTGGCTTTATATGAGGAATTGAAAGAGAAAGGGTATGACACGATTTTAAGTATCCATCTTTCTTCAGGTATTTCTGGTTTCGTCAACACCTTATTTGCGATGAAAGACAATATCAGTGGAGTAACGGTCATTCCTTATGACTCTAAGATCACTAGTATGCCGATGGGACATATGGTAGAAGCTGCCTTAGACTTAAATGATGAAGGTCAGCCCCTTGATGAGATACTTGCGCATGTCGATCGAATTCGAGATAATACTTACGCTTATCTAATTGTAGATGATTTGAACAATTTAGTACGGGGAGGGCGATTGACCAATGGCGCTGCACTGATTGGTAGCCTATTGAAAATCAAACCGATCCTGACATTTTCTGAAGGAAAAATTGTTTTATTCGAAAAAATCCGTTCAAGTAAAAAAGCATTTGCTCGGGCTGAAGAAATCATTGGCAAAAGAAATAACGAAATACAACCGCCAGTCAAACTTTACGTGATACATGCAAACAATTTAGAAGTAGCGATTGCGGAAAAAGAGAAATTGCAGAAAAAATATCCAAATGCAGAAATCGAAGTTGGTCATTTTGGACCAGTCATTGGTACACATTTAGGCGAAAAAGCCATCGGCATCGCCATTTCAGCGCAATAATTCCTTTTATTCAAAAAACAAACCAAAAATATTCTACATCATCTTGCTCTTTATTCACGCGATAAATGAACGTGCAGAAGAGCAAGATGATGTTTTTATGTATTTCTAACAAACAGGCTCTTTTTCTTTGCATTTCTCTCTTCAGTCATTTATAATGTCGCATATAGTTTAGTAAATTAGTAAACTACTGATTTACTAATTTACTAAAAATAGAAAGACGAGGAATTAAAATCATGGAAATACCTACAAATTTAAAACATAAACCAGTGCTCGTTGTAGAAGACTACGATAAAGTTGATGGAAGAAATGCATTGAATACGGACGCAAAAGGTCTTTCTTTGGGTCTCGCTCAATGGAATGACCGTGGAAAAGTCGACATATCAGGCAAAGTATGGCGACATACTGGAGAAAAATGGTCTCGACAATCAGAAGAATTACCAATTACACGTATTTTAGATTTAGCGATCTTAGCTGCACAAGGAAGTTTATACTTTCAAGATGCTTATCGTTATGAAAAATTCTATGATCCAGAAAATCCAGTTGTGGACATCATTGGTTTGCAGGGAAACCGGATGACAGTCGAGGTAGATACCAAAAATCCAAAGATCGATGAAGACATTATTTTGTATTACGATACACTACAAAAAGACGGAGAACTGATTGGGGAACGATTCCGTATTTTAAAACGTCTTTTAGATGAGTTAGGATATTAATAGACAGAGATGATCAAAAGGGGAAGAGAAGCATGGAGAATTTCTCACTAACAGAAAACCGGACCTTTTCACGGCTAGAAAAGCAAATGATCTGGAAGAAACCGAAAAGCCATCGGACAAGTGCAGAAGAGTGGCGGATCGCCTCTGAAATCAAAGAAAATTGGCAAGATCCTGAAATGAAAATCAGTAACGTTCTTTTAGAAGGAGACGCCGGATCGGGTAAGACACAGTTAGCAAAAGCACTATCTGCTGATTTGCAACTTCCCTATACAAAAGTGACATGTTTTGCAGATATGGATAAATCAGATGTGTTCGGCGCCTTATTACCTGTAGTAGATTCCGATAAAGAACAAGACCAAGAATTGCTGGAAGCTATTTACCAAACAGATACACTTGAAGCTGTACTGACACTGATCCAGAACCATTACGGCATTGATTCTTTTTCTGCCAAAGAAAAATTAGCAGAGTTAGTTCAAAGAATCGAAGCCGATTATCCAGATGCAATCCATTATAGTTATTATCCTTCTGAAATCGTTCGAGCGATCGAAAAAGGATATCTATTAGAGATCCAAGAGCCGACTGTCATCCGTGATGCTTCTGTTCTTGTGGCACTTAACTCAGCGCTCGAACCCAATGGGATATTGAATTTGCCAACAGGAATCATTCGTCGCCATCCAGATTGTATTATTGTCATTACCACAAATCGAAACTATCAAGGAAATCGACCCTTAAATGAATCCTTAAGAGATCGGATGCAGCATGCGGAAAAAATGGATCTTCCTGCCTTAGAAGTCATGGCAGAACGTGCGATGGCGAAAACCCAGATTCAAAATCAAGAACTCCTTATGAAGATGGCAGAGATTATCCGTTTATTGGATGAAACTGCAAAAGCAAATGCCATCAAAGGTGTAGCAGGAATGCGTTCATATTTTTATTGGGCGAATACCTATAAGCAAGGACAAGATTTACTCCAGTCGATTTATCCAAAAGTTTTGTATAAATTATCCACTGATCCAGATGAATTGGCGATCCTTGAGCAAGCTTTGTCTGAGAGTGGATTGCTATTGGAACTTCAAGACATTTTGAGAAAAGAAAAATGGGGCTATCCTCAAATAGAACCTCAATCTGAGCATGCAAAAGGAAGAACTATCGGCGCCGAAGAAGCAAACGAACGAAACATCACTGAAGATGCTGAAGAAACTTTGCGCTTAGATGAAAAGAAACAACTGTCTGCTGAAGAACCAAATGAGGGAGCAGAGAGACTAGAGAAAACAACAGAAAAAAACGAGATGCCTCCTCAAATGCAAAAAGAACGCAAGAGCGATATCGAAGGGAAAAATCAGAAGGAACAACAACAAACAGAAGAGGATTCCCAAGAAATGTCTGCCTCTGACATGGAAACACATGATAAGGAAATCAAGAAGCAATTAAATAAAGAAGCGCGGCAAATCATGAAGGAAACGATTCATGAAAAAGAAGGTCTCATCGTTCACCGACCAGCTTTCCAAGGAAAAACGCAAGAAGCACGTGAGCTACAAATGCAAGTCATGCCGATAGTAGAATCACTTAGCCGACAAATTTTAGAATTACTGGATAATGAACAAACAGAGACGTACCAAAAGGGAAAATATGAAGGACAGCGGTTTAACGCAAGTAGAGTAGCATATGGTGATTTGAGAAATTTTGACAAAAAGAACCCGCCACATGAGCAACCTTCCTTAGCGGTAGCTGTGCGGATCGATGAATCTGGATCAATGATACGGGATGATCGGATCGAAGCGGCAAAAAAAGCAGCGATTGCTATTGCAGAATTTGCTAAGAAAGTTGATATCCCCTTGTTGATTTACGGGGATACAGCAGACCGTTCAGCAAGAGAAAAAACTTCTTTGTTTTCTTATAAAGAATTTGAAGACGGGTTTCAATGGTTAAATGAAAAATTAGTCACTATGAAACCAAGACAAAACAATCGTGATGGAGCGGCACTTCGTTTAGCAGCAGAAAAATTAAACAGACAATCCGCCACAACCAAACTGTTGCTTAATATTAGTGACGGTCAGCCAAAGGCGTTGCCAGATTATACTGGCAAAAAAGCAAAAGAGGACATCCAGTCTGTTTTGAAAGAATACGAGCGTCAAGGCATATTATTTGTTTCCGCAGCTATTGGTCAAGACAAAGAAGAGATCAAGTCGATCTACGGTGAAAGCCGTTTTGTAGATATTACTGACCTAAATGAATTTCCCAAGCAAATGATTCAATTGATTGCCCGTTATCTATGATAAAATAAAGCTCAACGAACGCACTTAGCAGATTCGTTGAGCTTTTCGTTTCTAGTTACCGGTAACAAGGATACTTCTAAAATAGAATCGGTTATAATCAAGAGGGACCGTTAAAGGAGTGAAACGATATGATACAAGAACAAAAATGGTGGAAAGAAGCAGTAGGCTATCAAATCTATCCGGCCAGTTTCAAAGATAGCAACGGCGATGGACAAGGAGATATCAATGGGATCCGCGAAAAACTTGGATACTTGAAAGATCTTGGCATCGGATTTATCTGGATCAATCCAATCTATCAATCTCCATTTATCGATAATGGTTATGACGTAAGTGACTATCAAGACATAGAAAAGCGATTCGGGACGATGGAAGAGTTTGATTTATTGCTGAAAGAAGCACATGAACTGGGAATCAAAGTCATTATGGATCTTGTCATCAACCACAGTTCGGATCAGCATCAATGGTTTGAAGAATCGAAGAAATCCAAAGAAAGCCCTTATCGAGATTATTACATTTGGGTCGATGGAGTAGATGGCAAAGAACCAAATAATTGGACATCGATTTTCGGCGGCTCTGCTTGGGAATATTCTCACGAAACAGGACAGTATTATCTGCATGTCTTTGCGAAAGAACAACCAGACTTAAATTGGGAAAGTGAGAAATTGAAAGAAGAACTATTCAATATGATTCGATGGTGGCTAGATAAAGGGATAGACGGATTTCGCTTAGATGCGATTTCTCATGTAAAAAAAGATGAATATTCAGTAAAAGCCACAGAGAACCCTTTTTTTTCACCCTTTCAGAATGTCTCGGGAATCGAAGAACATTTGACTGATTTGAAACATGTTTTCGAAGAATACGATATCATGACAGTCGGAGAAGCAAGCGGCGTCACTGCAGAAGAAGGGCCGGAATGGGTAGGAAAAGACGGTTATTTCGATATGATCTTTGAATTCGATCATATCCATATTTGGCAGCAAGAAAAAGAAGGGCAATTAGACGTCCTTAAGTTAAAACATGCATTAAGTGCTTGGCAAACTTCCCTAGATGGTATCGGATGGAACGCTTTATATATGGAAAACCATGATGTTCCTCGTGCCGTTTCTGTGTTCGGAGATACCCGTCCCGAATTTTGGGCTATGTCTGCAAAAGCAATTGCTATGATGTATTTCTTTTTGCAAGGAACGCCATTTATTTATCAAGGACAAGAAATTGGAATGACGAATATGCCTTTTGAATCGATCGATCAAGTTGATGCAGTGGATTCGAAAAGACTATACGAAAGACTACTTGGATTTCCGGATTATAAGACAAGAGAAGAAGCATTGGATATTATTCGTGAAACCACCAGAGACAATAGCAGAACACCCATGCAATGGACTTCAGAAGAATATGCTGGCTTTTCTACACAGGAGCCTTGGATGATCACTAATCCAAATACCAAAACGATCAATGTAGAACAACAAGAACATGAACCGGATTCGATCTTGCAATTCTATAAGAACATGATCCGCATTAGACAAATCAATAGAGGCCTGATATACGGTTCTTTTAAAGAGTATCTTCATGAACATCCACAACTATATGTCTATGAAAGAGATTTAGAAGATGAACAGTATCTTATTATGGTAAACTTGACAGAATCATTTGCTGACTATGAACTCCCAAAAGAAGCAGATCAGTCATGGACATTACTCTTGTCAAATTCTTCTAACGGAAACTTTGAAAAAAAAGGAACACTAGCACCTTATGAAGCTTGTCTGTATAAAACAAACAATTAAAAAACTTCCTCGTTAAAGTTCAATAGTTGGACTTTCCGAGGAAGTTTTTCTGATTTACCCATCTTAATAATTTGCTCTAGGACCACCGATATATTTAGGACGAGAGCGAAGGGCTGTCACATGGGCTTGTCCCAAGGTTTTCAAACGAGGTCTGACAGGCACTTGGACATGTTTGATATGCATACCAATCGAAGTGTCACCGATATCGATGCCGGCTTGCCCAATTACATGCTCTACTTCGACAGGATCATTGAACTGCTCAAAAGCAGCAACAGAACAAGCACCTCCAGCATGTAATGCAGGAATAACAGAGACGATTTCGAATTTTTTTGCTTCTGCCACTGTTCGTTCTACCACCAATGCTCGATTCAGATGTTCGCAACCTTGGACAGCTAACGCAATTTCTTTAGGATCTAATAGCTCTTTTAACGTACGAATGATCCACTGACCAACTTCCGCACTGGAATTTTTTCCAATATGTCCACCGACGACTTCGCTTGTGCTGCACCCTAAAACAAAGAGATCTCCTTTTTTCAAGTGTGCCTCAGCCAATACGTCATTAACTATTTCAGTCAATTGAACTTTCAATTCTTTTTCTGACAACTTCATTCTCTAAAACCTTCTTTTCAATTAATATTGCTTCCGTGCTTGAATACGTTGAAGACTTGCAGTTATAGGAAAGGCAAGGCCCATACCGATAAGATTTTGAAAGATATTCCCTGGGATAGAAGCCACTCCAGCCGGCCAATCATACAAAATCCAACCGGCGATACCATAGCCGACGATCATAACTAAGCTTCCTAAAAAAAGACCAAATAGCCACATGCGAGTAGAAGATTTACTGAAAGATCCGGCAACATATCCTTGTAATCCGTGAATCACTAATGAAAAAATAGCCCATTGCGGATACCCTGAAATCAAATCGATTAATAGTCCACTGGAAGCACCGACAACTAATCCACCCATTGGACCATAAAGAAAAGAAGCAGTATAGATTCCAGCCTCACATAATGTCACAAAACCGTTCGTAGCCGGCACAGGGATCAAAATAGTTAATGAAAGTGCAACGGTCAACGCAATCAGCATCGCATAGATTGTTAGTTGTTTAGTTTTCATTTATCGTTCCTCCTTTTTGGATACCGCCAGACCAGACGCTTCCCGTATGATCATTCATCAGCACACCATTGGAAATACAATGGGCAACAAATTTTTTACTTTCTGCTACGGCTTTTGAAACATCTAATCCTAATACAAGATTCGCTGTTATTGCAGAAGAAAAGGCACAACCGGCACCATTTACTGTTGGGGTGTCGACTTTTTTCTGAGAAAACACCTCCTGATGGTCAACTGAATAGAGAAGATCCACAGCTTGTTCGCCAGCCATCCTTGTGCCGCCTTTTATTACAATTTTCTTTGCTCCTGAAGCAGTGAGCTCTTTAGCGAGATGGATCATTTCTATCAACGAAGAGGGGAGAGCTTGACCAGAAAGTAAAGCAGCTTCTGCCAAATTAGGCGTAATCATCGTAACAAGTGGAAAAAGTTCTTCGATGAGCTGTGAAATATACAATTGATTGATCACAGATTCAGTTTCTTTGAATGCCAAAACAGGGTCTAAGATGATTGGGATATTTTGTTTTGCTTTTATGAAGTCTCGAACAACCATGATTGCTTCACTTGAATTTAATAACCCGATCTTGATTCCATCTAATGTAGTCATTTGATCAATTGAAGCCAACTGTCGTTCAAGCAATTCTGAAGGAATAGATTCCAAGATAAATCGCCCATTCGTATCTAGTACCCCTATAGATGTCAGGGCGCTTAGCCCGAATAGACCAAAATCTTCAAAAGTTTTTAAGTCTGTTTGGATTCCTCCGCCAGCAAATGGATCAGAACCACCAATCGTCAAGATTCTTTTCATAACATTTCCCTCCATGAATAAGAGTATAACGAAATTTTCAAAAAAGAAAAACAGCCAATTGGCATATTTTTATCTCATCCAATTTTCAAAAGAAGCGAAAAGGGAATGTGACAAAAATCGTGTCACATTCCCTTTTTCCAATAAACGGTCTTCAATTAGCTGGTCCTCGATATTAGCTCAACAAACGGCAAAATATGA
>NZ_KV815607.1:77860-90877 GCF_001814285.1 Enterococcus sp. HMSC076E04
TTACTTGATGCAGGACAGCTTTTTCACAACCACTTAAAAACGATTAGTTGTTTTGTGTTTTTAATTCTTTCTCGATTTGAAGCCGCTGAACTTTCATTGTAGCTGTTCGCGGGATTGCATCAAAGTCACGGATGATAGGGGCGTTCAAACGGGGAAGTTCATGGACTTGCTCCCACCAGCGATTCCAATCCATTTCTTTATCAGGGGCTAAAGCAATAATCGGCTGTGGAGAATGATTTTTATCCCTTACAATCACTACTTCTGCCAAAAAATCTAACGAATCTAATAAAAAGTCTTCAATAGCTAATGTACTGTTGATCGTTTCGATCAAATCTACTTGCCGATCTTTCAAAAATAGGTGACCACGCTCATCCATAAATCCGTAATCTCCGCTATCCCACCAATCGCCATAAACATTTTCCTGGAACCGTGCATCTTCCTTATAATAAGTCAAAGCCCGTCCTTTAGACAGTAATTGTATATGACCATCTGTATTTTCAGGAAGGACATTCCCAACTGAATCTGTGATCCGAGCGCTTGTCATGTCTTCCAGTCCAACGCCCATATCTCTTGCATCACTCGTTTTCAAACTTTCCAGTGTATGAGCCTTAAGAATCATTGGTCCACATTCACTTTGGCCATATACTTGAAGGAATACCGCATCTTGTGTTATTGATGTTCGCAAAAATGTTTCCATTGTCTGATTGTTTATGGCATCAAAAGTAGAGTGATAATAACGGATACCAGAGAAAGCTTCTGGATGTTCTTTAGCAGTAAAACTCCACTGAACAAAGTTATTCGGATGAGTCTCTAATGCGATTGGTCGGTGGGTTTCCAAAATACGAATAATTTTTGAACTTTGTGCATCTGCTAAAGGCATCATAGGAAAACCCATGGACATCAAAGAAGAGATGCCAATATTGAATCTAGAATGTACGGGGGAAATGTGAAAAGCGATTAATTTCTTTTCTGAAATTTTTGCAAAAACAGTTTTTTGCCATTTCGTTCGCCAACCCATAGAATGAGCAGAATGACAAATAAGCTTAGGGATACCAGTTGTACCAGAAGTATGGGTCATATAAGAAATTTCATTTTTAGCTAAAAACGATTGGGGAACAGGAAAAGTAGGTTGCTCCAGTAAATAAAAAATAGGAATCTGTTTTGACTTAGTCCCGTTTGAAATTTCTCCCACTCGTTTTTTTGTCTCATCATCAAATAAAATGAAGGGGTCTTCTAAACGGTCGATAAATACTTCCATTGTCGCTGTAGGTAGATGATAAGAAGTCATGACAGGCACTGCACCAAGGTAAGACACAGAAACAGCGAGAAGGTATGTGTCAAAAGCGGAACTCTTATAGATAATGACTTTGTCTCCAGATTTCACACCAAGATGGGCCAATTGATAAGCTCGATCTAACACACTTTCAAAGCATTTTTTGTAAGTTGTTTCAAGTCCTAACTCAGGAAAAGCAGAAAGCGGCTGATCACAGATAATCGGGGTCTCGGAAAAGCCAGCTGCAGCTTCTTGAAAATTCGTAAATAAATTCAAAGGGGAATACGTTATGGTCTCCATCATTCACACTCCATTATCTTTTGTTAAGTAATATACAAACTCAAGATAATCGTAACATAAACCTTTATACAATAATATAGTTTATTGTGAAAAAAAGTTCAGGTTCCTATGTGACAGAAACCTGAACGAATGCCGCTAATTCGTGATAAGAAAAATCAACCATTTTTTCCCAGATTTCTTGAAAAGAGTGGGAAGATAGGTATCGATTACCACATAAATAGTTTACCGCGTCAGCATCATCTAAATATAGTTCGGTATAATAGCGATAGGTTTTTCGGCATAATTCTGGTGATACATTCTTATACACTGTGATTTTGCTCAAAATTTGGCGAATAGTCCGAGGAGAAATTTGTTGATCATGCGAGGAACGAAAAACAAAAGAATTTTCATCCGTATTTTGTGCGGTTAACTTAAAATAGTTCTCTAGAAACGGCATCGCTTCTTTTGGTATTGGTACTTTACTCAATCTGTTTTCTTTTCTATTCAGATTAAGAATCTGCTTGGTCAAAGATACATCTTTACGTTTAAGTTCTACTACTTCATGGATCTTTAATCCGCAATACAGAAGAATGGCAGTAATCGCAAGGTTCCTCGGTCTATTCTTTTCTTCAAAGCTAGCTTCTCTGCTTGTTTGAAAGCCTTCAATCGGGATAAACAAATGCTCAAAATCTTTGAAAAGTTCTGCATCGATATATCGCGGAGCTGCTTTAGTTGTTTCCGGTAAACTTGTACCCAAAAGAGAGATCTCTTCTTCAATTACTCCTTTTTGATATAAAAATCGTAAAAAATGATTTAATGAATATTGCTTCCTCGAAATCCCGTAGTAGCTATTTTCAAACAATTGCTCCGTTTCTTGGTTCGCTGTAGTTTGGAACGAACGAGTATGTCGATAGATTTTAGCTAAGAAATTCTGATAATCTTGTTTTTCTAAACGGATAATCAGCTGATCATCCACTTCTTCAGAAAATACTTTTCTCAAATAATCAGTAAACAAATGGAAATCTTTTGCATATTCATAGCGACTACCTAATGATAAAGAAGAGCGATTTTCTTCTAAAAACTGTTGAAAGACGGAAGGGAGCAAATGTGTACGTTGTTTTAATTTTTCTTGCAGTTGTTTTCTAGTTTTGCTGTCCAATACAAATCCCTCCAGTTATTGTTCATTTCCTTTATTTTACCGCATTTCCTCAAATGACGATAGGGAATTTGTCTTGCTTTGATAACGAACATCCATGTAACTGTCTTTTAAAAGTCTTTACAAAATCAGAGGTGATTCTCTTAGTTTTTAAGAAGCCCTTAAGTTTCACTTGCAACAATAACTACAATTTCAAATAAAAGCAGGTGAGTATATGTCAGCTATTCTATTAATTCCAATCTACGAACCCACAGAAAACACTGTATTCTTCATTAATCAATTAGCACAATCTGTAAACGTACCGATTATCATTGTTGATGATGGAAGTGGGAAAACCTATCAAAAACTGTTTCAGCGAATGGAACATCCTAATATCACTAAAATTAGCTACTTTGACAACAAAGGCAAGGGATATGCATTAAAATTCGGCTTTTCAGTTATACTTGATTCCTATCCAGACATTACTGGCGTTGTCACAGCAGACAGTGATGGTCAGCATGAAATCGAAGACATCCAAAAAATGCTAGTGGCAGTAGATCGATTAGCTGGTCAGGAATTCCTTTTGGGTGTAAGAGATTTTTCGTATGAAAACACGCCCTTTCGAAGCTATTTCGGGAATCGAATGACGAGCGGTTTTTATTATCTTTCCTCAGGTATCCACTTACAGGATACACAAACAGGACTGAGGGGATTTTCTATCTCTAGTTTATCTGAACTGCTCAAAATCGAAGGAAATCGGTTTGAATATGAAATCAATCAACTGCTAGTTTTACCAAAGATCGGCTATCGAATGACTACGATCCCTATCAAAACAATATATAGCGATGGAAATAAAGGTTCCCATTTTCGAATATTCCAAGATTCCTATCTTGTTTATCGTCCGTTCATTCGTTTCTTTTTTTCCTCGATTTCCTCTTCATTGGTGGATATTGGACTATTCTATTCCATTATATTTTTTATTGGAAATCATACAATGGCTTCTTTGTTGATTGCTACCATACTTTCTAGAGTACTATCAGGAATTTTCAATTATCAAATGAATCGACATTATGTGTTCAGAAAGCAAAGAGCCCATACTGCTTTTTATAAATACAGCTTATTGTTTCTCTTTCAACTGATTTTAAGTTGGCTAAGTGTGTCGATCCTTTCGGTTATTATTCAGTCGCTTTTGCTTTGTAAGGCCGTTGTGGATATTTTATTGTTTTTTGTCAGTTTTTCGATTCAAAGACGCATAGTCTTTTGTTAGGAGGAAATCTTTATGAAACATTTTTTACGAAAAAAATATATGTGGGCATGTCTATCGAGTGTTTTCTTGTTAGGAAGTTCAAGTTATATATTATTAAAAACATTTGTTTTGCCTCAGAAAATAGCAGCAGTAGAATCGGTATCCAATGAGACTTCCACTTCGACAACAGACACAAAAATACGAGTAACTCAAGTTCTTTTGAACCAGTGATTACAGATAATAGCTACCAAGATGAAAATATCAATATCACATTATCTTCAGAACGTGTTGATGAAACCACAGTTTATGTTGCTGATATTACAGTAAGCGATTCTAGCTATTTAAAAACAGCTTTGGCAAACAATACGTATGGACGCAACATCAAAGAAACTACATCTGCGATCGCACAAGAACAACAAGCGATTTTAGCGATAAACGGAGATTATTATGGTTTTAGAGATACAGGATATGTACTTAGAAATGGCACACTATATCGTGATACACCTAGTGAAGATGAAACAAAAGAAGACTTAGTAATTGATAAAAATGGTGATTTCTCAATAATAAAAGAAGCAGAAACATCTGCTGAAAAGCTAGTAGAAGAAGATGTACAACAAGTTTTATCTTTTGGTCCTGCTTTAGTTGAAGATGGAGAAGTCACTGTTTCTGAAGATGAGGAAGTGTCGCAGTCGATGCAAAGTAATCCACGAATCGCAATTGCTCAAGTTGGAACAAACCATTATCTCGTTGTTGTTTCAGAAGGTCGAACAGATGATAGTCAAGGGTTGAGTCTCAGCGAACTAGCAACTGTATTGAAAAATCATGGAGCAAAAACCGCATATAATTTAGATGGTGGAGGGTCAACAACGCTTTATTTCAATGGAAAAGTCATTAATCAAACAGTCGGCGGAAGTGGAAACTCTGAACGATCTGTCAGCGATATCGTTTTTATAGGTTAAGAAAAGGGGTATAATTATGAATAAGAAAAAAACGTTTTATAGTTATTTTATTAGTTCAGTCATTCTTTTCATCTTTCAATTGGTTTATCATCATTTTAGCCACGGGGTCACTTCACAAGCACTGAAATGGGTCTGGGTTATTCCAATGGTAGGAGGGGCATTCCTTTTTATTTTCGAAAAAATATTAAATACTTTTCGAAATCGCCTGGCTTTCAATTTATTCAATACGGGTTTGGCTAGCTATATCGTCGGAATGATTCTTAAAGGAATATTAGAAATAGCTGGAGCTTCATCACCTTACATAGGAATTTATCCTATGATAGGAACGATTATACTAGGAATCAGTCTATTTATCTATATAAGTAGCTTGCTTATTCAAGGATTGGATAAATAATACAATCGTAATAAATGGAAAATATAAGAAATTTTTTCAAAAAATTTCCTATAGGAATAAATGCACAAATGACTATTTTAGTGATATATATTTTGCTATTAGCATAGATATTCCAAAATTTCAATTAAAATGTTTTAATCTAATTCCAATCTAAATATTTGTAGAAATCAATCGTCTCCTATAGAATAAATTTATAAGTAAAAATATACCAATCATAAATCTATTTGCTAGGAGGAATTTACATGGAAGACAAAAATTTAACAGTCATCGGTAGCTACAGTACAAGGGATGAAGCATTATCAGTAATCGAACGGTTGCGTAACGAAGGGTATGATCGAGATGATATCGTTATTTATACTACTGATGAAGCAGCAACTAGACTGGGATTCGACGGATTATCCGGTATAGATGTTGAAACAGATGAGAATCGGATGGATGGCGAAGAAGATCGCTCTTTATGGGAAAGAATAAAAGACACTTTTTCTTTTGATACCTATGATTCTGAGACGGCTACGCCAGAAAATGATCCTTTATATCAGTATAGAGGAGATATTTCTGCTGGAAAATTTGTCATCACAGTAAAAGGCTATCGTCAGCCAGAAACAACAAAAGACACAATGGATACGCAAGATACAGTTACCCCGGCAAGCACAATGGGAACAGGACTAGGGACTGGGACTGGCACTGATCCAATGGACGTAGATGGCACGACAGGCTTTCAAAATACAACAGATCCATTGAATATGACACCAGGAACTGATCCGATGGACGTACCTGGCGAAGCTGATTCTATGAGTACAAAAGAGACGGAAGACATCGATCGCAAACCAAATCTAGATGATGACACGATTCAACTAAAAGAAGAAAAATTAGATGTAAATACACATGATGTTACCACTGGAGAAGTCGACATCCACAAACATATGGTCAACGATACTGAAACGGTAGAAGTACCGGTCAAACGTGAAGAAATCGTCATCGAGCGCAAACCAGTAACAGATCCATCTTCACAGGGTACAGACGAAAACTTGGAAGATGACACAATCACTATCCCAATCAAAGAAGAGCAAGTAGATGTTAGCAAGCATACAGTTGTTCGTGAAGAAGTGGGAATTCATAAAGAAGAACATGAAGACGTTGAAAAAGTGACAGAAGATGTTAGCCGAGAAGAATTGGATATTGACACAAGCGGTGATGTACACATTGAAGACCGCAATAAAAAATCTTAAGCGTAAGCTAAAGAGGTTGTGACAGAAGTGGTCAGCTTCAAGAAATAAGAAGGAATTTACGAAAATTGCTTCTCAAATTTTTGTGAAATTTCGGCTTATTTCCGAAGAAGCTACTTCTGGAACACCGTTTATTCGGAAAACAGGGCTGTGACAAGATTATTGTCACAGCCCTTTTCCTAGTATGTTTTAGAGTTAAGCATTATTTTTTAGGCTTCAACGGTAATTGGACTTTAAAATCAACTCCTTGTGGAAGATAATTGGATACAGAAATTTGTCCGTGGTGCTGTTCGATTATCTGTTTTGCAATCGCCAATCCAAGTCCGTAACCGCCAGTTTCCTTCGCACGAGATTGATCTTCCCGATAAAATCGATCAAAGATTCTTACTTGATCTTCTTCACTGATAGAAGGGCCAGTATTCTTTACGTGAATCAGCCATTCTTTATGGTTAACAGACGAATCTAAAATGATTTTATCTTTTGGATTCGTATATTTTAAGGCATTATCTCGCAAAATAACCAAAACTTGATGGATCTTTTTTTCGTCAATTGGTACTTCTGATGTTGCCTCGTTATGAAGGATAAACTCCTTTCCGTCTATGGTGGCCATCTCTTGAAATGGTTTAACAAGGTTTTCGATATATTCCTGTGTATTGATCATTTGTTTTGAAAGTAGCTGCTGATCAGAATCATTTCGGGCAATCGTCAGCAGATCTGAAGTCAATCCAGTGAGCCGTCTCGTCTCTGACAATGCTTGAGCAATACTTTCAGATTCCTCAATGATGGTATGATCAGGTTTGGTAAATAGATGTTCCAAACTATTTTGAATAATCGTTAACGGTGTACGTAATTCATGAGAAGCATTTTCGACAAATTCTTTTTGTCTTCTCCAAGAAAGAATGATAGGGCGCATGCTTAGACTAGACAAGTAATAACTAATGCCAATTGAGATAAGCCAGAAAACAACCATACACAAAATCATAATTGTGCGAAAAGTTGCTAATGAATTTTTGATTTGATTTGTATTTTCTAAAATTTGGATATAGGCAACACCAACTTGATTCGTCTCTGCTTTTTTCGTTATCGAGCGGAAGGAGAGGGTAGATGAGTCGTTTTCTTCATTTAATTCAATATTTTGGATGGTATTCAGATTTTTTGTATCCATTTTTAATTCTTTGATCTGATTGAAGCGTCCACCAATAGCTGCCTTATTCAATATCTCACCATTTTCAGACCACAAGATCACTTGAGTGTTAAATCGGTCATTTGATGGTTCCATCAATGGTTGTTCCATGTTTGTTCTGTTTTGTTCCATTTGATTCGGGTTCAAAAAGGGATCACCTTGCTGATACCTTTGTATCTCTAATTGTACTGTCCGAGAATCAAAATCTGTTTTCTCTAATGAAAGATCCGTTTCTCTATACGCAGATTGGTTCAATATCTGTAAAGTAATAAACCCCAGAAGAAAAAAGATCAAAGCAAATGCAGCTACATTCGTTGCAAAAAAACGGCTACGCTGCTTGCGTGTAATATCTCCATTCATTGCATCACACCCCTTGCAATATATAACCAACATTACGTAAAGTTTTGATTTCTTTATCTAGTCCAGTACTGCGTAGATGTTTCCGTAAATTGCTCATGTAAACTTCAACAACTGTAATCGTCGTATCAGAATCAAATCCCCAGATCCGATCAAATATCTGCTCTTTTGTCAAAATGATTCCTTTATTTTGTAAAAAATAAACGAGTAATTCAAACTCTTTTCCTTGTATGGGCAAAACTTGTTCTTTATACAATACTTCATTACTTTTTAGATCACAACTGATATCCTTATACTTCAGAATGTTTTCATCAAAGAGACCAAGCGATCGTTTCAATAATGCTTTCACGCGCATGATCAATTCTTCTCGATAGAACGGTTTTGTCAGATAATCATCTGCACCACGTTCAAATCCTTCAATCTTATCTTCCAAACTATCTTTTGCTGTCAAAATCAATACAGGAGTCTGTATTTTTTCTTTCCGTAACTTTGCTAGGACTTCATAACCATTCATTTCCGGCATCATCAAATCCAAGATTGCAAGGTCATAAACACCGCTTTCCAACTCAAACAGTCCTTCACCACCGTTATAAACTTGTGTTATCTCACCAATTGTTGTGAGTATTTCTTTTATATTATTGGATAATACCTTATCGTCTTCTACTACTAATAGTTTAAACATTTTCCCACCTCATTCATTTGGTCACTTTAGTTTAACATGGATAACATAAATAAGACTTAAATAATCCTATTATGACACATGTTAAGATTTTATGGAAAGGTGTCTTAGACAATTTATTGATAAAAAAATCCAACAGAAGTGACAAAATGTCACTTTAGAGTTACACTATTCAACGAGTGACATTTTGTCACTATCAACATATCATAGGGAGGAAAATCAAATGTTTCTAGCTATCAAAGAAATTCGCTATTCTAAATTACGGTATGGCTTGATCATCGGGATTATGTTCTTGATTGCGTATGTCGTATTTATGTTATCTGGACTAGCAAATGGGCTTTCTGAAGAATTCAAGAAAGCAATCGATGATTGGGATGCACAAGAGATTGTTTTATCAGAGGACGCCAATCAAGTATTTGCTGCTTCACAATTAACAAGAGAAGATCTGACATATATTGAAGGAGGAGAAAAAGCCCCGATTGGATTATACAGCGGTGCAGTCAAAGGAAAAAATAAAGAAAATGTCACAGTTTTCGGCACGTCAAAAAAAGCATTCTTATTACCAAAACTCACGAAAGGGCATGAATTCAAAACAAAGAATGAGATTATCATCTCGCAAAACCTGGCTGATTCAGGTTATAAAATCGGAGATACGATCAAAATTGGCAGTTACAACGATCCTTTGACGATTGTTGGTATCTTTCCTGCAACTTATTACACTGTTTCTCCAGTCATCTATACATCTCTTGATACGTGGACTGCTTTGAAGTATGGAAAACAGCCATTTGCTTCTGAAGAGGAACAGCCAATCAATGGAATCGTTACAAAGAATTCTGCTAAAATTTCGAAAGAAAAAGCATCAAAGAAACTACAGTTACTAACTATTGAGACGTTCATTGAAAGCATTCCTGGCTATTCTGCCCAAAACATGACCTTAAACGCGATGATCTACTTTTTGTTCTTAGTAGTCGCTGCCGTAGTCGGTATTTTTATGTATGTGATTACTCTTCAAAAAACTGCTATTTTTGGAGTAATGAAAGCACAAGGAATCAAAAATTCCTTCATTGCTAAATCTTTAGTTGCACAGTCATTTATTGTGGGGTTGGTAGGCGTCCTGGTTGCTCTTGTGTTTGCTTATCTGACTAGTCTGATTTTACCAAGTGCGATGCCTTTTGCTGTTTTTTGGTCCCAATGGCTGCTATATAGTGGGATTTTGATCATTGTCGCGATGCTAGGCGGACTCTTTTCAATCCGTACAATAACAAAAGTAGACCCAATTACAGCAATAGGAGGTTAATAAAAATGAAAGAAATATTGACAATGAAAAAAGTTACCAAGACATTCGGTTCTGGTCATACAAAGGTCTCAGCTTTGAAAGGAATTGATTTTTATGTAAAGGAAGGGGAATTCGTCAGCATTATTGGTCCTTCTGGTTCAGGTAAAAGTACTTTTCTCACCATTTCAGGAGGATTGCAAACACCGACTTCCGGAGAAATAGTGATCAACGGTCATTCATTAACTGAACTTCCAGAAAAAAAACGAGCAGATCTGCGTTTTCAAGAAATTGGATTTATTCTCCAAAGCTCTAATCTGATTCCTTTTTTAACGGTAAAAGAGCAATTTGAACTAGTTGATCAAGTCACTTCAAAAAAAGATGTTTCCAAAAAAAGCGATTCTTTACTGCAATCTTTAGATATCCAGTCACTAAAGAACAGTTATCCTAGAGATCTTTCTGGTGGGGAAAGACAGAGAGTGGCGATTGCTCGCGCTTTATATAATGAACCGAGCTTGATCTTAGCGGACGAACCAACAGCTAGTTTAGATACCGATCATGCATATGAGGTCGTGAAATTACTGGTTAAGGAAGCTCATGAAAAACAAAAAGCAACTATTATGGTTACTCATGATGTCCGTATGATTCAGTGGAGTGATCGCGTTTATCGAATGGAAGATGGGTACTTGACAGAAGAAGAGAAAGAGAAAAAATGAGTACTTCATGACAAGGATGGGCAATCCACGTATAATCAGAGATAAAGGAGAGATGTGGATGCCAAAAGAAACTTTTTTCAATTTGCCGAAAGCAAAGAAGCAGCGAATCGACGACCTATTGTTAGAGATATTTTGCTCACAGCACATCAGCCAAGTAAAAGTCTCAGAAATTGTTGAGAAAATGGGAATGTCACGCGGCGCTTTTTATAAATATTTTCAAGATTTAGAAGATGCTTATTTGTATACGATCAAAAGCAGTTCTCATATAGTCCATCAAGATATCTTGACATTCATTAGTGAAAACAAACAACATTTCTTTTTAGGGATCGAAAAGTATTTGGAGTGGTGCAGCGATTTAGATCACAATAGTATCTATTGGCAAAGATTATACTTATTGACCCAGAGAAATGATCAGCAGACAACCAAACGCAGAGAGCTAACTGCTGATTCTCCTATGAACGACAAATGGCTAGAATTACTAAAAATTAATCATTTTACCATTCAATCGTCGGAAGAAGCAGTTAGCTTCTTATACTTCTCCATGTCTCTCGTAATGAACTCATTGACGGATCTCATTGCAAATGGCTGGACAAAAGAAGAACTATTAAAAGATTTTCGCTATAAATCTCGTTGGATTGCAAAAGGTATCCAATAAAAAGAAACAGCTATGTCTATTTGTCCTGACATTTTTATCAGGATGGTAGAGTATACATAGCTGTTTTTTGATTGTTTATAGCTCAAATAAGCGGATCAGTTCTTCTTCATTTGCGAATGACACACTATCATCAATCAACATATAAGGAACATGGGTATTCGGAATTGGTTGATTCGTGACGATCAGGTCATACTCAAGAAGATTGTATTTCGAAAGTTGATCTTCAGTGATAGCAGTTGTTTCAGAGTGAATCTTATGCACAGCAAGAACATCACTGACATATTCTTCAATGTATCGACTATGTCGAAGACTTAAGTCACTGACGATCAGTATTTTTTTATCGGAAGTATAATGGTGTATTTCAGGATTACCGATAAGCATCCAAAATATATAGCTAGATAAATAATAAATCAAATTTCGATTCAGTAGGGTGGAATAAAATTGAAGTTCTGCACGAAATCCAGCATATAGACGTATATGGCGATGTTGCATCTGTTCCGCAAAGAAAGTGGCACGGATCGTCAAATGAGTCGTATCGTATGGAAAAATACGTGAGAAAAAATAAATTTGAGTTAAGAGTCGAACAACAAATTCTTCGTTTTTTTCTTTGCAATCAGCAGATGAAAATGAACAGTAGGATATATTTTTTCGTATCTGTTCACTGATTTCATTTTTTTCTTTCTCCGAAAATTCTGAAAAAATCGTATTGACAAAATAGTTCACTACTTTTATATAGCTGCTGTACTTCAATTTCCCTAAAAGATTTTTCAAGATCAAAAAGTCTTTTTTATCTATATTTATCAACTTTACATATGGGTCTCCAGCTTTCCATTCGAATGGATTTCCTTGTGATTCCCGCATAAGATGCACAACAAAATACATAATAAAGAAAGATTGCTCATAAGGACTTTCTTCTTGGAATAAATTCAACTGACAATTGTTCTTTGACATAATTTCTTTGATCTTCTTTTTTTCGATTGGAAATGGCAAAGTACGTCTTCCATAGTAGCTTAAAAAGAAAAAGGTGACAAAGATACGCAGCTGGAGCTCACTTTTCAGGCTAGTCAACTGAAACCCTTGATCGACGATTACTTTTAATAAATAGCTTTCTAAAATTTGATTGCATTGTTTCAACTTACGCGTAAAAGAAGAACGACTAATCGAGATTTTTTCACAATAATACTCGATCGTTTTACCCGGATTGACAATGATTTCATTTAATAGACGACTATTTGTAGAACTTTGTGACATTTCCATTAGCACATTTAAATAAGCCGGTACATTCAAATGTTCAAGTCGATACCCCAATTTTTGTGAAGACTGAATCGTTACATCCGTTCCCCAGCGGATTTTGATTTCTTCGATATACCTTACAAACGTAGATTCCGAACTACCGATTCGTTTGGCAAGTTCTTTTTTAGTCATCCACTTGTCAGAAATGGATAGAATCCGAATGATTTTTTCCATCTTTCTATAGTTTCCTTCCAGCAACCTGATCATATGTTTTTCTCTCTCAACCCTTTTCTTTAATGAAACGCTCATTAATCAAAGGAATCAACGTCATAAATGAAACCAATTGGTATGAAAATTGGTGTGATTCCCTCTAGTGGAGAGTGTAAAATATTTTGTGTAAATAGAAAAA
>NZ_KV815608.1:0-13415 GCF_001814285.1 Enterococcus sp. HMSC076E04
AACATGTTTAGACATTTTCCTCTAGGAAAAAATTAACTAGCACCACGGGTAATACTGTTTGTTTTAGTAGTCCAATATACACATCGGCTTCTTTTTCATAAACAACCACCTTGCACGGTAAAAAGTAGCCAACTTCAATACGTTTTTCCAATACTTCTTTTGCTTGTTTTGGATTACATATTTCTAATACCTCAAAATTTGTAGGGAAATCTAACCCTTTAGATTTAATTTTTCTTTAAAATTAACTTGATACAATACACCAAATTCTCTTTCTTTGAGTTTCTCAATGAGTGCTTCTGTTGCCGCTTGGAATGATTTAGTTGTTTTAACTTCATACATAAAGTTCACTTATATTCCTCCATTTTTCATTTCATGTATATTTTGTGGAATCGACTTTTTTAGAATCTGCTTTGAATATTTTATCTATTAAAGCTTCTTTGATAATAGTGTCCATGATTTGGAATTCTTATTGGATAGAAATTTCTCTCTAGAACATGATTTCGTCGAAAGTTCTCATTGGTTGAGGATAGGCATGTTCAAAACAATCAGTCCGATATCCTTTTAATCCAGTTGCTGCACTATATAAAAAATTTCATCATAGTTTCTCCCTAGTCGTTCCAAAGATTCGATGACAAAAATATCCTTCTTCCTTAAAAAATGAAGTTCTTTTTGCAATTATTCTCGTGAGGTCTTCTTTTAACTACATAAAATTGTAACCACTGGTTTTAAGAGTAGTGTATCATCCCAAATCATATAATTAATTGACTGCGATTGTTATAAAACTCACGGTAAGCCATATAACTAGCAATAAATGAAGAAATCGCAGTAACTGAAATCAACATAAACATCACAACAATTTGGTAACGAATCGCTTGAACAGGATCAATTCCCGCAAAAATCAACCCTGACATCATACCTGGTAGGCTGACAAGTCCAACCGTTTTTGTTCGGTCAATAGAAGGAGCCATGCCCGTTTTGACGCTTTCTCTTACAATACTCATGGACGCTTGTTTTTTATTGGCTCCCAATGCCAATTTTTCCAATACCTGTTGGCGTTGGTCCGTAAATTTTGAATTCAAAGACCGATAGGTCACTCCAATCGCAGTCATGGCGTTGCTGGCAATCATGCCTGTAATTGGAACGATTTGGGAAGGGGTCCAGTCAATGACTCCTGAAAAAACAAGAATGAGTAAGGACAAGGCTGTTCCTACTCCAATAGCCGTCGTTGAAATTTTAAAAGAGCGGTTGATCCCCTCACTGCGTGTATGGGCGTTATAAGAAGCGTTGAACACAATGAACAAAACCATCGCTAAAGTGAGAAAGTTGTTATCCACTCGTAATACGTAGCTCAATACATATCCAATAAGGAATAATTGAACGACAGCGCGAATTCCCGCAATAAAAATGTCGTTTCCTAATCCCAATTTCTCTTTGTAATCAATCAACAAGGCAACTATCAAGAGGACAGAGGATAAAAGCAAAGAAAGATTACTGATTTCCAAATTGTTTGTCATTTCGATTCCTCCATTTTTCCACCTTTGATAGTAATCAGACGAGAAGCTTGGTCGATTTCTTCCTGGTTGTGAGTGACGGCCAACACCGTAGTTTGTTGGTCTTTCATCATGTCTCGGACTAAATCAAGGACAATCGCTCTGTTTTCTTGGTCCAATGAACTGGTAACTTCATCCAGGAGCAACACTTTCGGTTGATACATCAAATTTCGGACCAATGCAACCCGTTGTTTTTCCCCTCCTGATAGTTCCTTGACCTCTTTCGATAAGTAAGTTTCAGGTATTTGAACTCGTTCTAACAATTTTTTTGCACGTTCCCGATCAAATCCTTCTTCTCTTATGCGGGCAGGAAAAGACAAGTTCTCTTGAACTGTCTCATCGAATAGAGAAGCGTTTTGAAAGAAATAAGAGACTTCTTTTCTATACTCCACAGGATCGATTTTTTGCAGATCCGTACCTCGATAATAAATTTTTCCGGAAGTTGGGGAAAGCAGCGTACCAATTAATTTCAAAAGGGTACTTTTTCCACTTCCAGAAGGACCAGAAAAAACAATCACTTCCCCTTTGTTTACTGTAAAAGAGATATCTTGAAGGATTTGGTTTCCGTTTGCCTGAAAACCAACCTTCTCTAATTGAAACAATGAATCACTCATACCACTTCTCTCCTTTATAAAAAAGACCTGCACCAGTGGACCATCCCATACGGGTGCAGGGCTTTTGTTTCATCCTAGTGTACCTCAGTGTTCGTTTGGATCGTTTTTGGCGTCTTCATGAGTAGGGTGAACCGTTCCTTCAAGGTGATCTGGACCAGCATAAATGGTATACAGTCTGAGCGGCTTATCACCGGTGTTTTCGATGTTGTGCCACATGTCCGCCGGAACAAATACGGCGTCATCATCCATCACTTTTTGTTGAACATGTAAGTTATCTTTAGAAGGCCCCATTTTACACACTCCTTCTCCTTCTTCAATACGGATAAATTGGTCAATGCCTTCGTGCACTTCCAAACCGATGTCATCGCCCGGTTGAATGGACATTACGGTGACTTGCAGTTTACTGCCTGTCCAAATGGTCGTCCGGTAATTATCATTTCCTGTGGTGGCGTCTTCAATATTAATGATATACGGCTTCTTCCCATGATCCTTGTAGTCTATTTCCATCTTCCATTCCTCCTAGTCTTTGTACTGAAACAATGATACCTACTTCTTATTTATAATAATTCTAATTAATGGTACCACATCTAAAAATTCTATGCAAAAAAATTGGCTTTTTGGAGAGCGATTCTAAACAAAGACCATATAACGCGCAATTACAATTGGTACCCCTTAATCCTCAGCACATAAAGGAAAAAATATGGAATCAAAAAATAACCGATATGTACTCTGGTTATGACTTGAATCAGGGAGAATTTCAGAGACGACACTTCATACTTTTTTAGTTTGCACTTGTAAACTAACTAGCATACATTAAGTTTATGCTCACTATCAAGCGTTGTCAATCCTTTAGACTCTTATCAATTTCGAAAGAAAGTAGCAAGGTTATTGATTGTGACTGTAAAAGTGGGGTGTTCCTATAAGCACATTAAACTATCTTCTCTAATTTATCATGCTATTTAAATTCTGTTTTTTCATGAGAATTTTTGTCCAAAACTTGTTAAAATGATTTTAAAAAATACTTACATACACAATCCCCAAAAGACACTAATGTCATTTCAGTCAAAAAAGATACCGCAGAAAATTTCCACCTGAGATTCAATACGATATTACTCTCTTGACAGCCAGCTTAATTCCTTAGTTGAATAGATTATTAAAGTGCACAAAAAAACAATGCGGCGTTTGTTATATTTTCTGGTATAAGCGATGGTGCTATAAACTTTTTTGCAGATTAAAAATCATATGAATTTAACTCCAGTAATAAGAGTTTAAGTGCCAATGCATGCATGATTCTTTCAATTTCCGTTTTATGAGTAGACAGAGCGATTCCTTCATTGCATTGGAAAATGAGTTTGTTTCTCGTAATATGTATGCTCTCATTTTTGGTTGCATAGTATTCTCTCCATTCGTCTTCATACATAAGAACGCCTCCTTTGATCATCCTATATTTAAGTCCTTCGTTATTAATATACGTAAAAAGTTGGTATTTTATTTTTATTTTCTCTCTCTTTAAAAAAACTGAAAAAAGAGCGGTTTACAGGCATTTTCATGGATAGTTACCCATAGATCAATCTGAAATGAGCGTAGAACTTCCCTCTCAAACACTGGTTTTTTAGAGAAATACGAAATATTAGGGTTATTTGCAGAATAGCTACTTATTCTTACAAAGCAACAAGCGAGCAAAAGAAAAATTCCTTTCAAGCGTTTTTTGGCGGTACACTATTTTAGCGACAGGCAAGCTAGCAAATATTTTTTACAACTGGTTTGACTGTCGGCGACGACAGCCCACAGCCAAAAATAAAGAAGTCAAGGACTGTGAGGGTGGAGATTTTTTGGTGGTCTGCCAAAAAATACTTACCCGTTCCTTGACTTATTTAAGTGTTATTCAGTTTTAGGCTATTACAACTGGGTGACTGAGACGATTTTGGGGGCTTGCCCCTTTTTTCCAAAAGGGGCAAGGTCTAGATCTTGTGTTTTTATTTTTTTGGAAATTCAAAAGCTAATTTCATTTCGTCATTCAGTGTTAACTTTGCCGAGAAATTGCTTCCTTTTTTACTTTTGAACCCTTTGATTAAACTCGTTTCTCTTTTGCTTAATAAATCTTGGACATTTTTCTTTGTGAGTGCTTTTTGGCTCCATCTTTTAGGAAGCGTAAATTTGCAACCGTCTTTGTAGCCCGAACAGCCATAAAATTTTCCTTTGTCTACTACGCTGTTTTGACATTTCGGACACGTACCCATCACATTTTCTTGTTCCATATGACCGGCTACATCTGCAATGTTTTCTTTTTTGTCTTGGAAGTTTTGTGGCACTTTTTCAATGAGGTGCTGCACAAACCGCTCGATACTGCCTAAAAAAGCTTCTTGTGTGCCTTGTTGGCTTCGGATCTTTTTCAAATAGCGTTCCCATTGGGCAGTCATGCCGGCATTGGCGATTTCGTCCTCTGCAATTATGCGGCACAACAATTCGCCTTTTTCTGTCACATAGATTTTACTCTTACTGATCGTGATGTAGTCTTGTTTCTTCAAGGTTTCAATGATACTGGCTCTAGTGGCCTCGGTTCCAATCCCTTCGGTTTCTTTAAGAATGTCTTTGCTGTCTTTATCGTCCATTGCCCGTCCGACATGTTTCATGACGGTTAGCAGTGTGCCCTCTGTATAGTAATTGGGTGGTTGGGTTTTCCCTTCCTTTGTTTCAAGGGCGAAAGCCACTGAATCATTGACGGTTACTTCTGGTAAAAGTGGGTCGTCCTTGTCTTTTTCTTCCTGTTTATATAGTCGTTTCCATCCACGCTCTTTTTCTGTCTTCCCTTTTGATTGGAACAGAACCTGATTGATCGCTGTATCAATGGTGGTTTCGTCATAGATATACGGCTTTTCAAAAATTGCGAGGGTACGATACAAGACCAAAAGATAAATGTTTTTTTCGTCTTTCGTTACATCACTGAGCTTCGGCAATGTCTTCGTTGGAATAATCGCATAGTGTTCTTGTACTTTGCTTCCATCTACATACCGTTTATTTTTGTTTAGCTGCGGTTCGGAAATGCCCACTCCTGCTAGTTCGAGATACCGACTGAGGTTGCTTTTCAGGTAGTCAAATTCGGGGCTACCAATATAATTGGTATCGCTTCTTGGATAAGAAAGCACCTTTTTTTCATAGAGTTTTTGAGCGATCGAAAGCGTTTTGTCGGCACTGTACTTAAAGCGTTTGTTCGCGAAAGATTGTAAATCAGACAAGCTAAATAGTTTCGGCGCATACTGCCGTTTTTCTTCCACTTTGACATTTGTTACTTCGGCATTCTCCGCTTGCTCTAGCTGATTGGTTTCTTTGAACCCGTCAAGGTTTTCGAGTGTATCAAACCGCTCTTTGTATTTCCCTTTGTACTTACCATTCGAGTGTGTGAAAGTGGCATACAACTCATAAAATAGCTTGCTGACGAAATGTTTGATTTCTTCGTTGCGTTGGTAAATCAAGAACAAAGTCGGGGGTTGGACGCGTCCAACGCTAAACACGCCTCTCATGCCGTTTTTCTGCATATAAAGCGTGTAAAGACGGGGGAGATTGATTCCTACCAGCCAATCAGCGATTTGTCGGGTTTCTGCTTCTTTGTAAGTGGAATAAAACGCCTGTCCGTCCTTCAGATTTTGAAATCCTTTTTTGATTTCGCTAGTTTCAAGCGAGTTGATCCATAAACGTTTAATGGTTTTCCGGCTATTTCCCGAAAGGTTGATAATCAAGCGGGCGATTGCTTCACCTTCTCGGTCGCTGTCGGTCGCAATCACGATTGTTTCCGCTTCATCTAAATGCTTTTTGACGATCTTGTATACCTGTCAATACGGATTGAACTGTTGTTAATGCTCCGGAAATTCTTCCTTGAATATCTCCTGCAGCTGCACCTAAATATAAAGTTTGGAAATTATTTTGTAGAAAATTCATAGCTCATTCTCCTTTATTTTTCTTCTTCTCTTTGTAAAGCTATTGTTTGTTCTTGCTTTTGTTCTCTATGTTGGTCTTGCTGTTTTTTAAGCTGTTGAGCCAATTCCTCTTTATCATCTTTATATGGAGTGAGTCGTTTCAACTTATCGCTTTGAAATGTACCGATAAAATATTTTTTATCTCCGTTTTCGTCTTCTCTTTCAAACACGTATCATAGATATAAATGTAATGGCATAGTGCGGGTTTTATTTTCAGCCTGTATCGTAGCTAAACAAATCGAGTTGTGTGTCCGTTTTGGGGCGTTCTGCTAGCTTGTTTAAAGTCTCTTGAATGAATGTATGCTCTAAGTCAAAAGAATTTGTCAGCGCCTTTATATAGCTTTCTTTTTCTTCTTTTTTTACTTTAATGATCGATAGCAACAATGATTTAACACTAGCAAGTTGAATACCACCATTTCTTCCTGATTTAATCTTAAAGAAAATTTCCTGGTTCGCTTTCAGTACCTTCAGCAATTTATCTAATGTCCGCTCAGGAATGCCTAGCGTTTCTCTAATCTCTTTTTTAGTCGTCACCAAATAAGGCTTGTATACATCGCTTTTTTCGCTAATATAAGCCATTAAATCTTTTTTCCATTCTGACAAATGAACACGTTGACGTTCGCTTCTTTTTTTCTTGAATTTAAACCACCCTTGACGGACAAATAAATCTTTACTGGTTAAATCACTTGATACCCAAGCTTTGCAAAGAATGGTAATGTATTCCCTATTAGCCCCTTGATAGTTTTCTGAATAGGCACTTCTAACAATTTTGATTACTTCTTTTTCTTCTAAGGGTTGATCTAATCGATTATTAAACTCAAACATATTATATTCGCACGTTTCGATTGAATAGCCTGAACTAAAGTAAGCTAAAGAGAGGGTAAACATAACGCTATTGCGCCCTACTAAACCCTTTTCTCCTAAAAATTTCGTTTCGTGCAATAAGAGATTAAACCAGGATTCATCTACTTGTTTTTTGCCTTTTGTACCGCTTAAAACCGTTAGACTTGAACGAGTAAAGCCCTTATTATCTGTTTGTTTGAAAGACCAATCTTGCCATTCTTTGAAAGAATAACGGTAATTGGGATCAAAAAATTCTACATTGTCCGTTCTTGGTATGCGAGCAATCCCAAAATGATTTCACGTTAGATCAACTGGCAAAGACTTTCCAAAATATTCTCGGATATTTTGCGAGATTATTTTGGCTGCTTTGACAGATTTAAATTCTGATTTTGAAATCACATAGACTGGAGTTTCTAAAACAAAATATGCTTGATAACCTTTATCAGATTTGATAATCATAGTAGGCATAAAACCTAAATCAATAGCTGTTGTTAAAATATCACTTGCTGAAATAGTTTCTTTTGCCGTGTGAATATCAAAATCAATAAAGAATGTATTGATTTGTCTTAAATTATTTTCAGAATGCCCTTTAGTATATGAGCGATTTTCGTCTACATATGTTCCATAACGATAAACGTTGGGTGTCCAATGCGTAAATGTATCTTTGTTTTCGTGAATCGCTTCTTCGGAAGTCAGAACAACGCCACGTCCGCCAATCATGCTTGATTTTGAGCGATACGCAAAAATAGCCCCTTTGCTTTTACCTGGCTTGGTAGTGATTGACCGACTGTGCGTGCGGATGTAAAGTATTTAATTCAACCTATATAGTATAAGAAAGTTTAAACTTTACATATATTTTTCTTGTACAAGGATTAGTTCTTCTTGTCTATGATAAAATTTATTAAACAGTTTGAAAGGAAAAACTATTCAAAGAAAGTGGGCGATAACAATGGGATTTTGGTATTTTTTAACGTTAGCTGTCGGTATAACTTTGTTGATCATAAGTGTTTCAAATAAAGAAGTATCTAGATCAACCAAATTCGTAATAGCCTGTTTTGTTTTAGGGATCTTGTTAGTCATAGGTAGTCTACTTTTATTTTTACCAGGCAGCTCTTCGATTATTGAGCAACTACTTCAACTAAATTAGCTTCGTTATTAAAAGCCGACTTTCTAAAAAAAGAAAATCGGTTTTTATTTGTACTGGTCGAAAAAATTTTTTCTACGGCTGATTTTGACTTTATTTTAGATCCAGCTGAACGATCAGCGGCTCCCCTTCTTGCGTTGCTTCATCCAACATTAAAGAATAAACATCGGCATCCTCTTTCGTGATACGTACCTGTTGCGCACTCATTTCGCCAGCACCCACTTCTTGAATACGCATCATTTGGTTCTCTGGATCCACGCTATTGATAAAGTAATAATTTTCCATGACTTTCCTCTTTCTCCTAATTGAATAGGTCTGACTCTTGACTCATTTTTGCTTGTTCGATTTCACGCTGCAGCTTTTCAAAAGCTACTTTATTTTTGAATTGATCAAATTCATTGCTCGTCACCCGTTCCAGGTATTTGACTTGATTTGTGACCGACCGACGATACTTTACCGATGATCGATAGAAATAAAGTAAGAGACTTTTTCGAAAATAGCCATCATCTATTCCACTTTTTTAATTTGGTATTTGTTGCGATTAGCTCATAATGATCGATTATATTGGAATAACTGACGTGATCGGATGCTACATAAACAAGGACTTGATTTGAATCCAATCCTTCATATTTGAGATCAAAAACGACGAAATAGGTTTGATCATCGTTCGTATAAACACTTAGATCTTCTATGCTAATTTTGGCATCTTCAAGGTCCATATCCCCAATCAATTGCGTCATTTCCTAGTTATATTCATCAGTAATCAACTTCATTTCGTTCAGAAGTCCCACTAAATGTCATGCCAGGTACGAAAATTGAATGACTTCGCCAACAACTGGTATCAGACCTATCCCAAGTTAATCAAAAATCTGCTTAAAATGCCGAATCTGCTCACTTTCATGGATTTCCCACCAGCTATTCGCGGTTCATTGTATTCAACCAACTTGATTGAGAACTTTAACAAGCATCTCAAACGCAACACCAACCACAAAGAACAATTTCCAACGGAAGATTCACTGGATCGATTCCTGGTTTCTCAGTTTAATGTCTACAACGAGAAGTCCATGAAGCGAATCCATCGCGGATTCAAAGGACTTCAGGACACCCTAGAATCATCCTTTATTTAAATTAACTACATATTATATGTACGGAGGCATTTCATTTACACAAGATTCTTGACGCTACCCATATTACTCAATAGATTAATATCAAATGGTGAAAATCAACGAAAAAAGGAGATTTATCAAGCAATCTCCTTCCCAATAAATCTCCTCTTATATAAAGTTATTTATGAACACTGATTTAAGCTAAGCTGCCGATATCACAATCTCATCATCCACTAAATCAGCCTTCAAGTTTTTGACATCTAAGTGGTCAAGGTAGAAATCCGTTACCTTATCACGAATTTGTTGTTCAATTACTCGCCGTAATGGCCGCGCACCCATTGCTTCATCATAGCCTTGTTCCATCAGCCAATCTTTAGCCGCTTTAGTTACCTCAAGTTTGATGGATTTTTTGGCTAAAGTTTTTTGTACATCCGCCAACATCAAATCGACAATTTGACTTAAGTCTTGCTTAGTCAGATGTGAAAATTCCACGATTCCATTAAAACGGTTCAGAAATTCTGGGCGGAAAAATGGTGCTAACTTATCCATTAATGACTGATCTCGTTGCTCGTCACCACTTAATGATTCATTACCAAAGCCAGCATTAGAAGTAGCAATAATAATCGTATTTTTGAAATTAATGACATTGCCTTGTCCATCCGTTAAGCGCCCATCATCCATCACTTGTAACAGTAACGTTAATACTTGTGGATGAGCCTTTTCAATTTCATCTAATAATACAATGGAATATGGATTACGCCGAACCCGTTCGGTTAGAGTATTAGCATTATCTTCATAGCCTACGTATCCAGCCGAGGTACCAATTAATTTCGACACAGCTGTACGATCAGCATATTCACTCATATCTAGCCGAATAATCGCATTTTCATTTCCAAACATATCTAAGGCTAATTGCTTAGCTAATTCAGTCTTTCCTACGCCAGTTGGGCCCACAAACAGAAAACTTCCAATCGGCTGATCACCCTCTGAAAAGCCCGCACGGTTACGCCGAATTGCTTTTGCTACCATTTCAACCGCTTCATCTTGACCGATTACCTTACTTTTCAGACGCTTATCAAGATTTTTTAAGCGCTCAATATCATTAGCGCCCATATCAGAAACTGGTATACCAGTTAAACGTTCAACCGATTGTGCCACATCATCAATCGTGGCAGTGATTTTTTCTTTTTGATCCGTTTCTTTAATTTTTTGCTTGGTTTCCTCGATCGACTTCTTGATATCAGCGGCTTTTGTAAAGTCCTCCGCTTTAATGGCGGCCTCTTTAGCTGCCTCTAATTTTTTAAGGCGTTGATCCAATGTCTCAACATCAGTTTGCGAATTTTTAGCCGCTAAATGAGCCGCAGTCATGTCGATCAAATCGATAGCTTTATCTGGCAAAGTGCGTTGTGGTATATATTGGATTGAATAATCCACAGCCGCCTTCAAAACATCATCTGGTAATACAACATGATGATGTTTTTCGTACAGCTCTTTAACACCTTGTAATATACGTAAAGTGTCAGCGGCCGTCGGTTCATTAATCACAACATCATTGAATCGCCGTGCCAAAGCCGCATTTTTCAAAATAGTATTGCGATATTCATCTTGAGTCGTAGCCCCGATTACACTCAGCTCGCCACGTGACAAAGCAGGTTTAATGATATCAGCCAATCCTTTGCCACCATCTTCACCACCAGTGGCACCCGTGCCGAGAATCTGATGAATTTCATCGAAGAATAGAATAATATTACCAGCTGCTTTAACTTCCTCTACCAGCTGTTTAATATTTTCTTCAAAAGAACCGCGATATTGAGTTCCCGCTTCCAAAGAAGATAAATCAATCGAATAGATTTCTTTATCTTGAATCGTTTCTGGAACTTTACCAGCCACAATTGCTTGTGCCAGACCTTCGACGACTGCAGTTTTACCTACACCGGCATCACCAACTAAGATTGCATTATTTTTCGTTCTACGACTCAAAATTTCTGCAGTTTCTTGAATCTCTTTCTCACGTCCAATCACTGGATCTAGTAATCCATCACGAGCCTGTTCCGTCAAATTAGTCCCTAACTTTTCTAAAATCCCTCCTTTTTTAACAGCCTGTTTACCATCTTTAGATACTTCTATTGTTTTATTATTTTGGGGTAGCTTACCAGTTGCTCGGTATTGAGCAAACTCATCCGGTGTCAACGATTGTCCATTAACTAAATACCGTGCACGCCCCGAATTTTGATTATCCATGCGCCGAAATAATTGATTGAAAACATCATCCATATCATTGTTGAAAAAAGGATCATTTCCGTAGAAATTTGCCATATTACCACACCTCCATAAAAATTTATATGTGTAACTTAGTGACCATAATATCCTTTAAAACTATGACTGAATTGTATCACAATTTTTATGTATCGCTAAGTAAAGTGCTTATAGAATCAATTAGAAATAATTAGGATATTTTGTTTAAACAATAGTAAAGAAGTGTTAAGCGTATCAGACTAAGACTTTGCTTTTTCGTGGGCTTCGATTGCCAGAACGTCCTTTGAAACTTCGTTCAATTCATTACCTCATTTCTTTTATTATTTATGATACGGATTAAAGCGTACTCTTTGCTCAAAAAAAAATTGTTAATAGGAACTTGATACAGATTAGACAGCTCTTTTAAAAGAGAAAATGGAATATCAGAACTATCTATTTCATATTTGGACAACGTTTGAAAATGCACATCAGCAGCTTTAGCGGCTTCTTTGCTAGTGAATCCAGCATTAACGCGCGCTGCCTTTAACGACATAGCAGATTATTTTGGCGTATTGAAGTCTACGATTGATCCGCGGTATGGCGAGATACCGAAAAATTTAATACCTGTTAAAAAATATAGACAGATTCCTGTTTTGGAAGAAATTGCTTGTGGAGATCCTATTTTAGCTGAAGAAAATATTGAAGAATATAGAGAAGAGATAGACGAAAACTTGCCCACTGGTGAAGTCTTTTATTTAAAAATCAGAGGTAATAGCATGGTTCCTACAATCCCTTCTGATAGTTACGTGTTGATTCGAAGACAACCAGTTGTGGAAGATGGAGAAATTGCACCAGTTATAGTAAACGGCGACTCTGAAGCGACTCTCAAAAGAGTTAAACATGTTAATGATGTTGTAATGCTAATGCCCGATAATAATGATTATCATCCTTATATCATTGATGAAAATAATCCAGCAAGAATTTTGGGTAAAGCGGTAAAAGTAAGTTTTGACCTATAAAAAATACCCCATTCGCAGTTGGAGCTGCGGCTAGGGTTCTCATTTCCGAGACAGTGTATATTATTATATCAGAGATGGGATGAAAAATGAAAATATTGTACGAATATTATTACTTTCAATAGGCGCTTTTCTTGTATTTATAGGTTTATTTGGTGGAATCATAGCAAGTGAAGATTTTTTATCAGGTGGATTTTCTGTCGTGGTAGGAATTCTTTTCTTGAGTTTTTCTCATAAAATGAAAGAAATCATCAAAGAACAAACGATAGAAAAAAATGAAGATGCTACTATTCAAAACCCTGATAAAGAAAACGTTATCGAAAACAAAATAGATATTGATGATTTGATTAAAAAATCAGTAAATATAACCGGTCCTACCCCTCCCTCGAAATCAAAAAAAGCAGATAAAAAGAGTCCAACTTACATTAAAGCTCATAAACTGGTTGATGATTACGTCGTAATAGATTTCGAAACCACTGGATTAAGTCCGTTGGATAGCGAAATTCTCCAAATTGGTGCTATAAAATATGAATCAAACGAAGAAATTGATCGCATATATCAAAATATTAAACCATTTAGATCAAACATCTCTAAAAGAATAACTAAGATAACTGGATTAGAATTAGAAGATGTCGTAAATATGCCCACATTTGAAGACTTTTCACCTCAGCTAATGTCGTTCATTAGTTGTTATACTCTTGTCGCTCATAACGCACCTTTTGATTTAAAGTTTTTGCTGCATCAATTAAATGAAAATAATATTGAATTAAATCAACGGATCCGTGTAATTGATACTTTACCTTTAGCACGAAGACATTTCGAAACTCCGAATCACAAACTAATAACTTTAAAAGATTATCTCAATTTAGATAATAATTCACACGATGCTTTAGAAGACTGGGGAGCGTCAATAATTTTGTGTAAATGGTTCTT
>NZ_KV815609.1:0-323 GCF_001814285.1 Enterococcus sp. HMSC076E04
TTACTGGACTGGCCGATGATCGTTTCTGCCATAATAGTTCTCGACAGTCGTTGGATGTCCTAATAAATCCCCCACTGTCGTAATGCGGTACCCTTGCTCTTGCAGATAATCGATCACTTGAGGAACGGCACGAATCGTTTCAGGATAAATATCATGGAATAAAATAATTGCACCATCGTATACTGTTGCTTGGATCTTCTGTAAAATCAAATCAGGATTTCTTGTCTTCCAATCTTCTGAATCGACCGACCATTCGATGATTGGCCGCTGGATAACACTTGCTCCTACACTTGTGATCGAACCATAGGGCGGACGAACGAAAG